>JBLIFI010000149.1:0-9717 GCA_047633715.1 Flammeovirgaceae bacterium | reverse complement strand
AGAGAATATTATGTTCTGAACAGGAAATAATAAGCCTTTTGCAAAAACAAGTAGATGCAATAGGCTAGCAATCAGACACTTATTAACTAAGTAACTTCTACAAATTAAAACTATTACCTGTAAATTTAAACCATTGCCAGATTATTGGTGTACTGTCAATTCACATGATTTGTCGGGCGTTTACAAACAAAATGCTGATTTTTACATATTTCTTAGAATTTTAAATGATTACAGTAAAGGGTGGATACTTGGATGGATTTCCTGCGAAGATTTCTTTAAAGAAGGAGAATTTATTCCTAAAGGCAAAGATTTTGGCAAATTCAAATTTGTAAAAGCCAATGCTACCATTTTACCTATCAATAAACTGAATCAGTTCAAAGAAAATACATTTTGAGAATTTGATAAAAAACTTCTCAACCACTTATCATTTTTCAAAAAGTCAAAAGCCTATCGCTTACTATGGGCAATTCTTCAACTCAATAGCTTTTTAGAGTAAATCCGAAGGTCAAAAATCGATCTTCTTGTTTTTGGCTTTCTATCACAACACTCTCAAACATACGAACGTAATTTATTTTGAAGTTCAGAAACTTCCAAATGGGTAATTCAATGCCAATATCTGCTTGCCAACGGTAATTATTACTTTGCTCAAGGGAAGGCTGAAAGTAAAATTCGTGATTCAGAATGAATTTCTTTTTAAACAACTGATATTTCCCATTTGCCCAAATAGTACCACGGAATGTATTGATAGACGTACTTCCATCATACTCTGAAAGGTTAAAATCTGCCCTCCCAAAATCGGTTTGTTCATATTCACTTGAAAGTGAAAGTTTGAGCCAATTATCTTTTCCTTCCAAAATCTGATAGGTAAATCCTGCGCCTAACAGAGAGCGCAAATTAATCTCTCTTCGAAAATTAGTGCTTACGAAAGCAAGTAACAGCGGATATATTTTTCGCTCAGGATTGAAATACAGAAAGTTGAGGCTTAACATGTCTTCATCGGCTTTTTCCTTCCCAAATTCTTGGTAAACGTAGGAGTTCTTGGTTTTGAAAACCCATTTTTTCAACAGTTTAAAAGTAATATCCGATTTTGCTTTAAAAATTCGTGTCTCCACATTTCCTCCTTGGTAAATTCCAGTTAAAGCGAGATCTGCTTTCAATTTCAGCGTATCGCTTTCATTGATTTGGGCTGAAAGAGCAATGGGAAAAAACAATAGATAATAGAAAATTTTTTTCATCCTATTTCAATGTAAAATGATGGTTTTATATAAAATTCAAACTTTAATTAGTCACAAAATATCAACTACAGATTTATTAAAATTCTCCATTACACTTGAAGGATTTCAACTAGTAGCCAGGCAATCAATACAGACTAAACATACGCTTTCTAATCTCTCAACCTTCATTCACAAATTGATAATTAGTTGGAGTTTTCAATTCAATCAATGTTTTTTCGGGCAAGTAGAATTTTTTGATTGTTTCTTTCGAGTAATGTTTAAGTGTAACCAGTTCCAAATTATCTCGCACGGAAATCTCAAATTCCGACTCCAACAATTTGATTGCATTTTCAAATTTTTCTTGCTGTGTGTTGGCGCAAATGGAGAATGAAACTGCCGTATTCATCATTAGATTAATTCTGATTGATAAATCTGAAAGCGTATCAATGATTTTTGCCAATGCTCTTTGGTTGATGTTTGACAAATCTCTTGCCTCGAATCGCAGAACACTTTGGTTGGATTTGAATATGATGGAAGGCTGTGGTGTAATTTCGGGAAAGTTGGCAATTTCCGTTCCTTCCGCTTTGGCATTTAAGAAAGAGCGCACAAAAAGCTGAATAGATAGATTTGCAAGCGGTTTTATGGTTTTCGGGTGGATTACACTTGCTCCATAATAGGTCATTTCGGCCGCATCTTGGTAGGAGATTTTTTTGAGCAATTGTGTTTCCTTCACTCGTTTTGGGTCGGCATTCAACACGCCATCCACATCTTTCCAAATGGTTACAGATTTTGCCTTCAGGCAACTGGCAAAAATGGCAGCCGAATAATCGGAACCTTCTCGCCCCAAAGTGGTGGTTTTTCCATTTTCTGTGCCACCCATAAAGCCTTGTGTGAGCCAAACTTGCTTCTCCACCTTACTTTCTGGTTCGATTTTGCTAATTCTAAGCGCTGTTTCCTCCCAATTCACTCTTCCCTCTTGCCAAGTTTCATTGGTAATAATATATTCACTTGCGTTGAGCAACTTGGTTTCAATGCCTGTTTCATTCAAGTAGAATGCTAAAATGGCAGAGGAAATTTGCTCTCCGAAACTCACAATAGAATCGTAGTTTTTGCTATATTCTTCGGCTGGATTGAGTGATTTCAGTTGCTGGTTGAGTGAATCGAAAAGCCTCTCTAACTCGCCAAACAATGGATTAGAAGCAGGCGAAAATAACTCACTCACAATTTCGTAATGGAACAAGCGAAGTTCTTGAAATAATTTATGATAGGTTTTCCGATAAGCCGCATCCAGAATTGCTTCTAGCGCATTCGTTGTTTTCCCCATTGCCGAAACCACCACCAACAATTTACCCGATTGCTCACGACTAATGATTCTGGCTACATTCCTGACTGCTTCTGCATTCTTGATACTCGCTCCTCCGAATTTGAAAACTTGCATAGTTTGTTGATGTACGAATTACGATGTACGATTTGAAAAATGACAGAACTCATGTAAAAGATTGATTCTGGGCCAAACTCATAACACTACACATTTAAAGCATAGCACAAAATGTATAACAACCGAGATGAAATCCAACCTATGCAAATGTGTGGAAGTATATTTTATATAGCAAGATTCCGTTAGGGTTTGGCATAGATTTGGGAAACACTCCATTTCACAGAAACTATAACTCATGCTTACCAGAAAAACATTTCTCCTCCTATTTCTACTTATTTCCACATTTAATTGTTTCTCTCAAAACAGGAAAAAAACTATGAATCAGCTATTTAATTCAGCAGAAAAGATAGAAATAGCCAATATTCAAATTGACACCACTAAACACATTTGGTTGGAGATGGCTTTTGGAGGTTGGGCAATTTTGAATCCTGCTGTGGCAAAAAAAGCAAAATCCTATGTTGTGCCATTTGACAGAGTCGATATTCTATATTCAGATTATCCAAAAAACAATCATTTCAATTCACTCAACAAAAAGCGTTTGGAGTCGCTCAAAAAACTATTGCCAAACTTATTTTCCAACCCAGCTATCCAATTCCGAATCATTAAGCAAACCAATTGTGCCTCAAAAGCGGAAGCCAAGAAACTCCCACACGGAATTTTACTTCATATTGTGAAATCCAACCAAGTTGAAGTGGTAGAAGATGAGAAAGGCATTGATTATAAGGATGGAATTGTTGAAACAGTTACTTCTGTGAATGAAACTGTTGAGTTGGAGAAAGAACTCATATCTGAAAGTTCGCTCATTATTCCGAGTGGAGCAATGGGAAAAGACTCTACTATCATAAAAATTTTCAAGCGTAATGCGGGCTTACTGAAAGATAGCGTGGTAATTATTACCGATTTGACTTACAGCATGGCTCCGTTCACTTGGCAGATTCTGCATTGGCAAAAGCAGATTAGGCAAAGTAAAAAAGTACTGGCTCATATTTTTTTCAACGATGGAGACAAAACTCATGACAAGGAAAAAGTGCTTGGAAAAGCGGGTGGAATTTATGTTACGGAAACCGCAGATTTAGATTCGGTCTCCAAACTGATGGCAAAAGTGCAAAAGAATGGAAATGGCGGAGATATTCCCGAAAATGACTTGGAAGCTCTTTTGTTTGCGATTGAGAACTATCCGAATGCCAAGGAATACGTGTTGATTGCCGATGCGAAATCATCAATCAGAGATTTTGAATTGCTTTCCAAAATCAATAAACCAATCCGTGTTTTCTTAGCAAGAACTGATGGAAGTTATCGCTCAATTGGCGGGCAGTATTTGGATTTGGCTTATCAAACCAATGGCTCGCTTTTCACAGAATCTCATGATTTCCCCAATAAAAAAAGTTTGGAAGCTCCAAAAGAATATTTGAGGGAATTGAACGAAGCTTACGAAAAAGCAAGAGGGAAGAATTAAATCTGGCAGAAAAACCCAGTTGCTGGCAGTGTGAAATGTAAGTTTGCTTGTGGATATTAAGGCACAAGCGGACGCTTGCGCTATGATTTATTGTTACTTCAGCCTTAGCTACTTCAAATTATCCAGTTTCTTTCTTCCTTTCAATTCCCAATGACTTTCTGTAACCGTTCTGCCAAAGTTTCGTAATCTGTATAGCCTTGGGCAATCACAAAAAACTCGCTAGAATTTTTTGTGTAAAACACAGTTGGAAAACCGCTTACTTGCAATTGAGAGGAAAAGGCGAAATCTAGTCTCGCTTTTTCGGCAACTTCCTCGCCATTCATTTTTGTGGCAAATTCTTCAGAATCAATGCCATATTTTTCCGCCAAAAGTGGATAGACCGATTTGTTTTCTATCTCAATTCCATCTGAATAAATTGCATTCTGTAGAGTGTGGGCAAACTCCACGGCTCTTTCTGGCAAGAACTCCTTGAAAGCAGAAAGTGCATTTGCTGGGGGAATGGAAGTAAAAACAGCTTTTCCATCTTCAAGAATTCCTTTCAGAAAACCTGCTCCAAACTTTACGTCAGCCCTTTCTTCTACTTGTTTGTAGGCGTTTTTTATGTATGGAGCTACTTCACCAATTGGTCCAATTCTATCTCCCAAAATCATTCCCCCAGAAATGACTTCAAACTCCAATGAGCTTTTGTGTTCTTCATAAATTTTGGAAATTACTGGTGAGAAACCGTAACACCAACCGCAAAGTGCATCGTACACATAAATAAATTTTCCTTTTTCCATAGCGTTCAAATTTCCCACTCCAACCGAAAATTTTGATGATTTGTTCATTTGCATGACAATAATTTGAGATTGGTTTATGTACATAGATACAATTCAGAGAATCGCACATTCTCAATCCTCATAAAACTTGTGAATGCTGTGTTAAATAAAAAACCTTCTTTGTTTACTTGCGTGTATATGTATGAATCCAAAATCATTAGGAGGTTTTAGATTTAATTTTTCGGTTGCGATAGTAACGTGAATAATTTCCATAGTTTTAGAAAACCCGATTTCATTGGAATCGGGTCTTTTTTATGCGAAATTTGTCTCCAAAGCAAGAGCTAAAAATTGAATTATTGGACTTAATACCGACAGATTTCCCTCACGAAACTCGACTAGATGAGGAGTTTCGTAATCTTGCTATATATTTGCCATTATTTGAAAGCGAACCATGGAAAAATTAAAGAACGATTTACTAATTAGAGCAGCAAAGGGAGAGACAACAGAACGTACTCCAGTTTGGCTAATGAGACAGGCAGGCAGAATTTTGCCAGAATACAGAGCAGTAAGAAACAGTTTGAGCGGATTTATTGAGTTGGCAAAAACACCCGAAAGAGCTGCTGAAGTGACTATCCAACCCGTAGATATTTTAAAAGTAGATGCAGCTATTATTTTCTCGGATATTTTGGTGATTCCCGAAGCAATGGGTTTGCCTTATGAAATGATAGAGAAAAAAGGGCCTCACTTCCCCGAAACAATCCAATCTGAAAAAGACGTTGATAAGCTGAAAATTGCCGATGCCGAATCTGATTTAGGTTATGTGTTGGATGCCATCAAAATTGTGAAAAAAGAGTTGGATGGAAGTGTGCCATTGATTGGCTTTGCAGGTGCGCCATTTACCATTTTTTGCTATATGATTGAAGGTGGAGGTTCTAAAACTTTCTCCAAAGCAAAAAAAGTGCTTTATCAATCTCCAGAAATAGCGCATAAATTGATGGATAAAATTACTCAGAGCACAATTACTTATCTCAAAGCACAAGTAAAAGCAGGTGCAAACCTGATTCAGGTATTCGACTCTTGGGCAGGAGTTTTATCTCCCGCACATTATGAGATTTTTGCTATTCCCTACTTGGCAAAAATTTGCGATGCTTTGCAGGAAACAGGCGTTCCTGTTACGGTATTTGCCAAAGGAGCTTATTTTGCAAGAGAATCTATCAGCAAACTCAACTGCCAAACTATTGGGCTAGACTGGAATATGGGAATTGAAGAATCGAGAGCGATTATTGGAAACAACAAAACATTGCAGGGCAACTTAGACCCTTGCACTTTATATGCTTCCGATTCGGAAATAGTGAAGGCTACCAAGCAAATGATTGATTCTTTTGGCTCAGAAAGACATATTGCCAACTTGGGGCATGGAGTTTATCCTGATACAAACCCAGAGAAGGTCAAAGTTTTTATTGAGACAGTAAGGGAGTATTCTGAATCAATTAAATAAAAATAGAATTAGCGGGTTAGATTTTATTCAAGCATGAGTTATCTACTATAAATCCAGCCTAAAATTTTGGATAATCCATCAAAAAAAGTAGTCTGGATAGAGAAATATGATTATGAAAACAGGCAATAAAATCTATATATACGCATTCCTTTCTGTGTTGCCATTTCTGAACTCTTGTGTTGCTTTTAGAAACAGTACGCTTTTTGAGTCTGAGAAATCAATCAACACATCTGTATTTGAACAGACTCTCATGAGCATGAATGCAAGCTATGTGATTCAGAAAACAGATATTTTAGCGATTTCCGTATTTCCCAACAAAGGGGAACAATTAATTGACCCTACTGGAGATTTTCCACTAAGTGAGTCGGGGAAAACTAGCGTGAAAACTTCTCAGGGAAGTGGAGCATTAGGTGCAATCACAGATAGCAAGTTTGCCATTTCTAGCAATGGAGAAAGCCCTGGAAACTATTTAGTAGATATGAATGGGGAAATCAACATTCCTGTACTCGGATATTTGAAGGTAGAAGGGTTCACGCTAATTCAAACAGACAGTATGTTGGCAAAGGCATTTTCTGGATATATGAAGGAGCCTTATGTAATCACGCAATATTTGAACAAGAAAGTAATTGTTATGGGAGCTTTAGGTGATAAAATAGTTCCTCTAAACAATGAAAACACCTCTCTATACGAAGTACTTGTACAAACTGCCAGCTTAACGCAAGGAGGGCAAAACCTGATTCAGAGCAATCTGAAAGATGCCAGAGTAGATGAAATAAAAATTATACGAAATTACAAAACTGACAATATTAGTGTATTGAAAGTAGATTTGAGCACGGTGGAAGGCGCAATGCAACTTCATACCAACATTCAGCCAGATGATATTATTTACATCAAACCCAGAAGGACTTTTGACGGAAGTACTTTCTCTGATATTGGCAGAATCATATCTCCTATTGCTAGTGTACTTGCATTGGTCTTGACCATAGTGGCACTCAATAGGTAAATTGTCTGGAACTAAAAGAACTGTTTTAAAGTAACTGAATGAATAGCGAAGTCGATAATCACAGCCAAGCTCCATTTGAGGAAATCCCTGATTTAATGGAATCTTTCAGCTTTGGGAAACTGTTTTTTGTATTCAAAAAGAGTATCCCTTGGCTACTTGCCCTCTTGTTAATAAGCGTCTTGTCTGCTTTTTTTTACTTACGCTATTCCAAACCTGTTTATAGTGCTTCTGCCGTATTGAAGTTAGATATACAATCTTCCACGGGGTTATTAAACATAGATTTAGGTGATTTTAGTAGAGGTATTGATCTTCAATTAGAAGGAGAAATAGAGTTACTCAGGTCCCCTGTTGTTTATAGAAGTGCATTAAATACACTAAACTTAGACATAAGCTACTTCTCTGAGGGAGAAATTTTGGACGATGAGAAATTTCCTATAGGGCCGTTTAAAGTGAATCTTCTATCTACCTCACCTTTAGCTCTGAATAAGGAAATACATGTCTCCATTATTAACGAAAAAAAGTATTTATTATCTTATGAAAAAGAGGGAGAGACTATCGAAAAAGAATACTTATTCGATACAGTCGTAAATGACGGATTTTTACACCTCAAAATAGATATCGAATACAAGGCTTCTAAACAAAAACGTTATTTTTTTATTATAAACAGTACTTCTAGCCTTGTTCAGGATTTGAGCAGAAACCTCTCTGTGAGCATTATCAACCCTAATGCTAAAACAATAGGTATCTCTTTTAAAAATAATAATCAAGACAAAGCAGTTGCTGTAGTAAATGCAATAATAGATAGTTATATAGACAAGACTGAAGAGCAAAAAAATAAGGCTTATGAACAATCCCTCGCTTATTTGGAGAGCCAAATTAGTATGACACGAGACACTCTGAATGTATATGATTCAATTATATCTTTAGAGGTGGGAGGAAATGTCGAATCTTTACTTCTTGAAGATAATTCATCTATCATCGAGGAAATTAAGAGGCTGAGGCAAAAAAAACTTGAACTTCAAGAGGAAATTTTCAAAACTCAATACATAGGGCAACTCCTTAAAGCAGACTCAAGCTACGAAAGTATATCATACATTGCCAGCACTATGGGAATAGAGAATATCAATGGAAAAATCAGAAAAATCATCCTTCTTCAGGAGCAGGCAGATAGAATCAACAAAAGCTATGAATCATCTGTCAAGAAAGACTTAATCAATAGTAAAATTGAAGATGAAAAGTTGAAATTCCTTCAACGAATCCAATTCAGTCTTTCACAAATGCGAACTGAACGAAGAAATTATGAGAATGAGCGTTTGATACTTGAGAGAAAATTGACTATCCCTAAAGGGGAAAGTATAAGTGCCGAACTCAAGAAGCTGAATCGATATTTTGAAACCTATGAGGAAGTATATCAAGAACTATTAGGCAAGCGAATTGAAATAGGAATTGCCAAGGCGAGTACCGTGCCAAGTTTTCAGATATTGGCCCAGCCCGCTGCCAACCCAGTCCCAATATCTCCAATGCCAAAAAACACTTATACTCTAGCCATTGTTGCGTTCGTATTTGCATCGATATTTTTAATCCTCATTCTCTATTTTTCTCAAAACAAAATTAATAGCCTTGCAGAACTTTCCAAAATAATACAAGCTCCAGTATTAGGCATTGTACCCAAATACAAAAAGCAACAGATGCTCCATTCTCAGCTAATTGTTCATAGAAATCCAAAAGCTAGTATTACCGAGGCAATGCGCTCTATAAGAACCAATTTGGATTTTATAAATGCAGACCAAAAGGATGAACAGAAAGTCATATCTGTTACTTCTACCATTAGTGGAGAAGGAAAAACTTTTGTTGCCCTAAACTTGGCAGGAGTCTTAGCGTTGACAAATAAAAAGGTAATTATACTAGATTTGGATTTGAGAAAGCCAAAAATCCATTTTGGATTTGGTGTAGAGAATGACATTGGAGTTACATCCATACTGATTGGGCAAAATACGATAGAAGACTGTGTAAGAGATAGTGAGATAGAAAACCTGAAATTCATAACCTCTGGCCCACTCCCTCCTAACCCATCTGAAATGCTGATGTCTAATTCATTTAAGGAATTTATGGAGGATTTGAAAAGTAAATTTGACGTAATTATTTTCGATACCCCTCCCGTAGGTCTCGTTACTGATGGCATTATTATTATGGAATATGCTACCCATCCGATTTATGTGCTACGTGCAGAGTATTCTAAACTATCCTTTGCCAATAATCTTAATAAGCTCGTGTTGGCAAATAATTTCAACAAATTATCCGCTGTGCTAAATGCTGTAACTGCTGGAAATACCTACGGAGGATACGGCTA
>JBLIFI010000148.1:0-9734 GCA_047633715.1 Flammeovirgaceae bacterium | reverse complement strand
ACTACCCGAACAAGAAAGTGGTTTATTCTGGGGCAAAAATGTCTGTTTTTGCTGTGAAAGAGAACGAGGTGGAAGAATACAAATGCGATAAATTCTCAATTGGTGGCGGACAATACCGAAACCGAACGGAATATTCTGAAAAGGAAATAGACATCTCCAACAAACTATCGCTCTACATTTCTACCGATGGATTTTTAGACCAATTTGGTGGAGAGGATAATCGAAAATTCTCTAAAAAGCGATTCAGAAAAATGCTGAAAGATGCAGAAAGTGTTCCCATGCACGACCAGCAAATTGTTTTCGAATCCAACTTCCAAAATTGGAAACAAGATTACAGGCAAATTGACGATGTAACTGTAATGGGAATTCAATTCTAAGCATGTTGTGCTATTTATTAGAAAGAGTCACCCTTTTTGTACTTGCCTCTAAATGAGATTTTAAAAACTCAAAACAGGAATATATTCAAGCTAGATTACTTAAAAAGCCGAATTGCTGAAAAAAATCGTAGAAAACACCAAACTCATTTTCTGGCTTGCATTGGCATTCAAAGTAATTGCAGGCTTATTTTTGGGTTGGGTTTATCAGAACTTGTATGTTGGTGGCGATACAATTGCCTATTTTACTGATGCAAACTATTTAATTCAACTTGCCAAAGGAGATTTTCCTATCTTTCTCGATTTCATGTGGAGCAGTTCAAAAGAGCTTTCTCAATGTGTATTCTGTCATCTGAGCTTACACAACCCAAGAGCTTTGCTGATGTCTAAGATTACGGCAATTGTTAGCTTGTTTGGCTTTGGTAATTATTGGCTGACAAGTAGTTGGTTTTCCCTATTCAGTTTTTCAGGCTTGTGGGCTTTATCAAAAAGGCTGAAACAGCTTTTCCCAAATCTGAAACTAGCCATTTACCTTTCCCTTTTCTTCATTCCCACTTTCGTATTTTGGACAAGCGGAGTTATGAAAGAATCTGTAATTATTGGTTGTTGGAGTTGGTTAATTGCATGGTTTTTAGAGTTGGTTTATAGTTTGAAGAGTTCAAAAAATCAAGTAAAAAAAGCGTTTAAAGCCCTTCTTTCAATCTGGTTTTTCTACATCCTTTTCCAAATGAAATACTATTATTTGGGCGCACTTTTGCCTGCTTTGGTAATTCTGATTTCAGGTAAACTAATTGATAAATATTTCACTTGGAGCAACGGGCAAAAGCTGTTTGGTTTGGGCTTGGTTGGAGTGTGTATCATCCTTCTGGCATCATTTATCCACCCAAATTTACGTTTGGGAATTGTTACCGAAATCATTGTAGAAAACAACCTGAAAATGGTTTCCCAAACAACTGACTCCACCAACCTCATCAGTTTCCAAAATCTTTCCGCTGACTTGCCGAACTTGTCAAAAAATGCAGTCATAGGCTTTTGGGAAGGTTTATTCAGACCGTATTTATGGGAAAGCGGACATTTATTGAAAAAGTGGACAGCTTTGGAAAATGCAATTTTGCTAGTTTTGAGTGCTCTGTTCTTTATTCAAATTATCCGAAAGAAAGTGGAGTTTAACTATCCGAATTTATTCTTAGCGGTTGGATTTTACATTATTTTACTTGCTATTTTACTTCCATTATCTGCACCAAACTTGGGGAATTTGATGCGCTACCGAGTTGCCTACATTCCCTTTATTTGGATAATGGTTTTGGGGAGTTTTTTGAGAAGTCGGAAGAAAAATAGGATAGTTCAAAACAAGTAGTACTATTTTGATTTAGTTAGTTTGAGTGCAAGCATGGACGCTTACACTAGTAGTCAGCAAATAGTCTGGCAGAAAAAAAACTAACTGAATAGAATCAATCTTGCTTGAAATTGCACTCAGTTCCTTTACTTGGCGGAGTAATAATCATATAGTCAAATCGGTACATATAATCTTTGAGCGATGCGCTCACAATTTTGTTTTTCCAAGACTGCTTTTCTATCTCTTTCAAGTTTATAAATACCCATTTCCCTTTTGCGTTATCGAGAATTGGTTGGAGCCAAGCTTTATCTTCTTCATCAATATTGCTTTCCGTTTTGCCATCATCTTCCAAATAAGCACTTGGGTAAATGAGGGCTGTGGTCGATTGGGTTCTGTTGAAGTTGGCAAGTTCCATCAGGAAATTACCAATATCGAAAATATTATCAAGGCTTCTTCCTTTGGAAGCATGTTTTCCACCAATTTTTAGGAATACTTTTGGAAGTTCATTCTCTTTTTTGATTGCATTAGAATAGTATTTTACAAAAGTGGATTGCATAATATCCAACCGATTATGAAGACTTTGGTAGTAATCTTTCACTTCCCTTAATCTATAAGTCTCCCATGATTTTCTAAGGTCAGAAATGATTCTAAACGCTTTCGGGTTGGAGACAGAATCAATAGTTCCGAAAAAATCATTGACTGCTTTGGAGTTTGCAAGGTTCGTGAAAACAGGATATTTCCCATCACTTATGCCCTTTTTTGTTTCTGCTATCAGCACCTTTTTTACTTGGATATAAAGTGCTTCTGATTCTTTTTTGCTACCAGAAAGTCGAGAGATTTCATCAACCAGAAATACTTGCGAAGTCAAATATTCTTGGTCAATTCCCCAAATTTCAAATCCATTTGCAAGCGCTGTTTTTAAGAAGGTTTCATCTTCCTTTCCATCAAAAAATGGAATAGGAATATCTCCAAACAAGTCATTTGTTTCAGTATTGAAATCATAAAGTGAGCCTTTCTCTTCAACAGTTCTAGTCATTACTTCTGTACTATTTCGCCCGATTTCCGCAGCAAAATACTTAAACCCACTTTCCGAAAGTAGAGGAAGAATCGCATTAGTAAATTCAGATACTCTGGCAGAAAAATGCTCTTCTCCCAAAATAAAAAACTGAGATTTACTGATTTCCGATTTTAAAATATCTGAGCCTTTTCCAATCAGTTTGTTATCTTTAATTTGGAAATAATAACTTTGTTTGGAAATATCATCTAGTTTTTCTTGAGCAAATACTAAAACAGAAACTAGATTGATGATAAATAGAAAGAATAGGTTTTTCCTGTACATGATTGTTTGGATTGATTGAGTATAAAGACTTGTTATTTTGCTAGAAAGTTGCAGGAAACCCGAACTTTTCTATTTTACTTTTTTGCCACTTTACTATCTGAGTTTACTCTTTGTAAAAAACCCTTTTCACTCGCTCGCTCACATTGGTAAGCAGTTCATAGGAAATTGTGCCGATGGATTTTGCCATTTCCGAAAGGCTGATTTCGGCACCGAAAATGATAGCTTCATCTTCTTCCTGAACTTCAATTCCTGTTAAATCTACCATGCACATATCCATGCAAACATTTCCCACAATCGGAGCAGCTTTTCCATTCACAATCACTTTTCCAATTCCGTTGCTGAAACCTCTATCAAAACCATCGGCATAACCAATTGCCAATACGCCAATTTTAGAATCTCGCTTCAAAATCCATTTTCTGCTGTAACCAATACTTTCCCCTTTTTGGATTGTTCTGATTTGGGAAATGGTGGTTTTCAAAGTTGCCACATTTCGGAGTTGGTTTTGAAACTTGCCATTCGTTTCCACTCCATAAAGCCCAATTCCTAACCGAACCATATCGAAGTGCGAGTTGGGAAACCGAACAATTCCCGAAGAGTTCAAAGCATGTTTTATGATTTTATAGCCGAGAATCTCCTCCAGTTTGCCAGCCAAAGAAGTAAATAATTCTAATTGCCTTTCTGAAAATGAATTGTGAGTTCCCTCATCTGAGCCGGCTAAATGTGTAAATCCAGCCACAATTCTAAGCTCTGGGAAGTCGGAAATAAGTTGTTGGAGTTTAGGCAAATTGCTTTCCTCAAATCCCAATCTCCTCATTCCCGTATCAAATTCTAGGTGGATTGGGAAACTCGAAATTCCCTCGCTCCGAACAAATTCCCCAAACTGTTGAAAAATTCGCTCGCTATAAATTTCTGGCTCGAGTTGGTGCTGAATCAGCTTTCCGAAAGTTTCAGGAGCAGGATTCATAACCATAATTGGCGTTCGGATTCCCTTTTCTCGCAACTCTACGCCTTCATCTGTGTAGGCAACCGCCAAATAATCTACCCGATTGTATTGCAACAATTTGGCGACTTCATAACTTCCGCTTCCGTAGGCGAAAGCTTTGACCATGACCATCAGCTTGGTTTCGGGTTGGAGTAAACTTTTGTAGAAATTCAAGTTGTGTTGCAACGCATCCAAATTCACTTCCAATCGTGTTCCGTGTACTTTCTGTTGGAGTCGGTTGGCGACTTCTTCCAAGTGGAAATTTCTTGCGCCTTTGATAAGAAGGATTTCATTCTGGAACGTTGGAATTGCCGAAAGAAAGGAATTAGTATTCGGGAAAAATGACTTTTCCTCAATTTCAAATACATCTTGAAATCTCGAAACTTGTTCTCCAATCCCGAAAAAACGTTCAATTTTTTTACTTTTTAGTAATAAATTCACTTCCCGATAAAGCGTTTCGGGTGGAGTTCCCGATTCCAGTAAATCGGAGAGAATGACAGTTCGAGTTTTGGAATCATCTTGCTGGGCAAGGAAATCGAGTGCAATTGCCAATCCGCCTAAATCATTATTGTAAGTATCATTTACCAAAAGGCAATTCCCAATTCCCTGCTTCAATTCCAAGCGCATCGGAATATTTTGCAGTTGGGAAATTCGCTCTTGAATTACCATTGGCGAAACCCCGAAATGAAGCAAAACCGCCACACAATGAAACGCATTCTCCACAGAAGCAGAATCGGAAAAAGGCAGTTGGAGTGTGAAGTTTTGATTTTGGAATTGGCAGTTAAAAACTTTTGAATTGCCAATTTTATTTGGTTCAAGCGTTGAAACCGTGCTTGTCAGAACCTCAGTTCTGACAAATCTCAAGTCCCACGTCCGTGTCGGCTCAGACTTGAGGAAGCTTGTGTTTTCAGCTTCCCTAATCTGCAAATCAGAGTCTTCAGAATTTCCCCAAGAAAGCAATTCACAACCGAGTTCTCCATTCGCCAGTTCCAACCGAATTTCCTCAGCAATCTCTGAATGGTTAGCGCAATAAACGAGTAATTCCGAGTTAACAAATAACTTTAATTTCTCTCGAATCTTTTGTCTCTGATTTTCAAATCCTTCTTGATGAGCTGTTCCAATATTGGTAAAAATCCCGATAGTTGGCTGAATTACTTTCTCCAACTTCTCCATTTCCGCAGGCTTGGAAATTCCCGCCTCGAAAATTCCTAAATTGTGTCCTTCCCTCATTTCCCAAACTGAAAGCGGTACGCCAATTTGGGAATTGTAGCTTTTTGGGCTTTTCACACAACTGAAATTAGGTTCTAGCAATTCAAAAAGCCATTCTTTCACAATCGTTTTCCCATTGCTTCCTGTGATTCCGATGATTGGGAAAGTGAATTTTTTTCTGTGCAAAGAAACCAACTGTTGCAAAGCTTCTATGGCATAATCTACCTTCACGAAATTGGCATTCTCCAAGCCAACCGAATCAACATCTCGCTCCACCACAAAATATCGAACGCCTTTTTGATAAAGACTTTTTATAAATTCATGCCCATCGTGCCGTGCTCCTCGAATGGCAAAAAACAAAGTGGAAGGCGCATGAATCAACTGCCTACTATCAGTAAGCAGAAAGCGTTTTTGCCAGAATTGGGAAGTTTGTTCTAGGTTCATTTTGAGTTTTTACTCTTTTGTTTCCTTTCTTCTTTTAACTCTTCATAAATCCTTTTGAATTCATCGAGAATATCGTAATTATTGGAATCAGAATCTTCTTTCTTGGCTTTTTCTTCTTCTTGCTCGTCCATTTTTTCTTCCATAGCCCTTTTCAGAATTTCTTTGGCTTTGGACATTGAAAACTCTTCTTCTTTGCCAGTTTCGGATAAATTCAAATCTGCCATTTCCGCCCAAATTTCTGAGATTTTCTCTCGTTCTTTTACTTCGAATTTAAGTTGATTTAAATATTGGACAATCTCATGACTCTCAAAACGACTCAATGTTTTTTGCGTATCTATTGCAATTTCAAAACTCATTTTATGTTTTTCAAGCTGTATCAATTCTTTGATTGATAGTTTTAGAAGTTGGCTTTCTTTGGAAACTTCATGTGAGAGAAGATTTACATAAATTGCATTCAGCAACTCGCAAAGGAAAATGAAAGTGTTCGGATTAGTGATTATCTCAAATGGCTGTTGCTGTTTGTCTTCTTCTAATTCAGCGAGAAATGACACCAATCCAATTCGGTTTTTACCTTCCAATTCCGTTGATTGATTTTCAGAAATCAAATTTTTGTACTTGAAAATTGACCGAACTGATTGTACAACTGGCAGGAAGTATTCTTTCAGAACTTCTTCGCTAATCTGTTCCTCATCTATTTCCTTTTCAGCTTTTTTCTCCTTCTTGGCACTTTCTCTAATAAAATCCAGTCTTTCTTGTTTGGATTTTATTTTTTCTAAGTCTATTGGTGTAGTGAAGCGACTTTGGAAAACTTCGTAAGCTTCAGTTGGGTTCTTCTCAATGAAATTTATAAATTCTTGGTAATTCTGTAGGTTTTTCATGTGTTTCTGATTTTGTGTTTTCTAGAAAATATCTCCACCGTAGATGATTTCTTGCTGTCTTTTTAAAGCATAATCCCAATTGATTTTGGAAGGAGGATTCATAAAATTCCTGTAAGCCAGCTCCATTTGCCGACTTGCTTCTCTTGGTTTCACTTTTCCTGTCGCAGTTCCCAAACCTGGGCAAACTACTGTGTTTATTTTTTGATTGCTTTGCTCATTGTGTTTTGTTACTGCCAACAACATGGCAAACATCGCTTTGTAAACATTGTCCATTCTTGTGATAGGAAGTGGAACTCGCATAGTTGGTGTATGGACAATAAATGGATGTTTCTGATGGTTGGTTTTCACAATTATAGAAGTCCCAACAGGTTGTTCTCCTCTAAACTCTTTTATAATTTTATCTTGAACTCTTGTTTGTAGTTCCCAACCAAAAAAACGAGTGATTGCTAAATCGACTCCACCATCCATTAACCCGAACGAATTTGCGGCACTAACCATACAATCAAATTCAGTAATTTTCTCGAAAAAGTCGTTCACTACTTCTACTTGGGCATATTGAGCGAAAGACTTTCTGAACTCTTCACACAAAGCAGGATTTGGGGCAACAAGAATTAGTTTTTTCATTATTCGGAAGTCAATATGTTTGGACGCATCTCATTTTGTCGCATACAGAAAAAGTAATTTCAAATACCTTGATGAAGGTCACTTGGATAGTTCGAGCGTCCGCTCGGACTTGCCACTCAATGAAGCATCCGCTTCAAGAATTACTATGTGAATTGGACAAATACAACTGTCTTTAGTTTATTGCGATATTTTGAGATGCGCCCATATGTTTTCTCTGTAATAGCAATCGGCTACAAATTATTTCAATTGGGAATTCAATATTCCAATCTGCCCAGAATGATAAATATCGTGCTGAATAATTCCCTCTATCAAATACTCAAGGCTGTATTTTTCTCCGAGTGTAATATCATCAAGAAAATTGTCATTGGTCTTGTCCGAGAGGATTTTTATGATTTGACTTTGAGATGAAGCCAGTTTTTCGAGCAATTCATTCCATTCCGCTTCATTCTCAACGGAAATTTTTGTCCAATCTTTCTCAGAGTTCAGTTCAATCTCAAACAATTCATTTCCCTCTAATTTCTCAACTACAAATATTCTCCAATTTATAATATGTTGCACAAGAATGGCAATCGAATTGCTGGAGTTTCCCATGGTTTGGTTCACTAATTTGTAGTCGATGGCATTTAGATTCTCCAAAAGAGAATTTCCTAGCCAAGGCTTTCCGCTAAAGGATTCATTAAGGTTGCCAATCAGTTTGTGGGTTTTGTTGTTCATGGTTGGAGAATTTTTTTCAGTTAGAATAGTGGTTACAAATTTGATTTAAGTACTTTATGCTATTCGCAATAAATATACAAAAAGCCTATAAATATTGAATTATTCTGAAGGGTTGAAAAACTTGGAGAAATATGGAAGTTAGTTCATCACACTTTTTGTATAGTTTAAATACATAAAATGGTTGTCTGCCAACTTCTTTGCCTGTCGGATTTCGCTTCATTATAATTGTAACATGAAAGAACTGGCAAAACGTATTGGAAAGTTAATCCGAAAAAGGAAAGTTTGGTTTATTGCAGGTTTTGGGAGTCTTTTCCTAATAGCTGTTGCGGACTTTGAACCTTTCTTTGGTTTCACTTTTTTGATTTATCTGTGTTTCCTTAGCTGTTTACTGACAAGTCAGATTTGGTCATGGCTGAGATTGAAATATAGCAAGCCAAACACAAAGTCGAATTGGTTCAATCAGCTAGAATATTCAGTTACAAGTGTCAGGAAATGGATATGGAGAAACAAACGTTGGTTTTTTACTGGACTTGGAGGGTTTGTGTTGATATTCTTTAAAGAATATGATTCTTTTTTCAGTTTTGGGCTTCTGTTTTTCTTTTCTTTCCTATTCTATTTGGCAGTGAGCGATATTAGGTCGCTGATTAGGCTTAAACATGAAAAATCTAAAACGGAATTATTGCATTTACAAAGTCAGGTAAACCCGCATTTTTTCTTCAACATGCTCAATAACTTATACGGCTTGGTAGAGCAAAATCCAAAAAAGGCACAATCTGTAATTTTAGGACTCTCAGATATGATGCGCTATAGTATTTATGATGGGCAAAAAGAATGGGTTACTTTAGAGCAGGAAGTTACCTATCTGAAAAACCATATTGAGTTACATAAAATGCGTTATCATAAAAAAGTGCACACGCAATTTCATGTGGAGATTGATGAAGAACACACGATAGTAATGCCGCTTTTATTCATTATCTTATTAGAGAATGCTTTTAAACATGGTGTAGAGAAATTGAGAGCAGATGCTTTTGTGAGTGTAAGTTTGATTTCCGAAGGAAAGAGTATCTGCTTTGAGGTGGAGAATAATTTTGACCTTACTGATGAGTCAATAGTAGGAATAGGATTGGAAAATTTGCGAAGAAGACTCGATTTAGTTTATCCACGCAAGCATAAACTGACTGTTTCGGTCTCCGAAAATGTTTATAGAACGCAATTAATGCTGATGCCATGATGAAGTATCTGATTATAGATGATGAGTACATTGCCCACAATATTATTCAGGGTTATGCCGATTTATTGCCTAACCTATCACTCCAAAAAAACTGCTATGATGCCATAGAAGCATTACAGTTTTTGAATGGAAATCAGGTCGATTTGATTTTCTTAGATTTGAATATGCCAAAATTGAAAGGTTTCGACTTCTTGAAAACGCTATCGAAACCTCCGAAAGTGATTGTGACTACTGCTTACAGCGAGTTTGCTTTGGAGGGTTATGAACTGAATGTGGTAGATTATCTGTTGAAACCTTTCAGTTTTGAGCGCTTTCTGAAGGCGGTCAATAAAGCTTCCGATTCCAATAAGCAATTCGTTAAGCCAACTGAATTGGAAGGAAGCACACATTCAAAAACTATTTTTCTGCACAGCAACCGACAAGCTATTCAGGTAACTCTCAATGATATTCTGTATTTGGAAGCGTCAGGAAACTATGTGAAAGTGGTTTTGATAGACAATGAAATCATGGTGAGAGAAAAGATTTCTGATATGATTGAGAAATTGGGAAATCAACAATTTGTACAAGTTCATAAATCTTTTATTGTTGCCAAAGCCCATATAG
>JBLIFI010000147.1:0-9799 GCA_047633715.1 Flammeovirgaceae bacterium | reverse complement strand
TTGCTTGTTTTTCGAGTTTTAACAAACTCGAAAAACAAGATGATTTCTTCAAATCTTAGTTTTGTTATACCTTTGAACCAAATTCACGATAGAGCCATTATTTATACCATAATTTAGGCTTTAGCAGAGCTAATTTGTGGGTTGCCAATTTTGGAATCAGTCTAATTATTTCCATTCTAATTACTTCAATATGAATGGATTATATGCTGATAGTATTTCTAAGTCATATGAAGGGAAAGCGATTCTAACAGACATTTTCCTCTCCTGCCAAGTAGGCGAAATAGTTGGTTTGCTGGGGCGAAATGGTTCGGGTAAATCTACTATGCTGAAAATATTTTTTGGTTCAATCCCTGCCGAATACAGATTCATGAAAATAGATGGAATCGTGAACGGAAGTATGTTTGAGAACAGAAATTTGATTGGCTACTTGCCACAAGACAGCTTTTTGCCGAGTAATCTGAAAGTGAGGAAAGCGATTTCCTTGTTCTGCAAGTCTCGTACAGAAGTAGAGGAACTTGAATCAGAACCTATGTTGAAGCCTATTTTAGATACAAAATGTGGCGATATTTCTGGTGGGGAAAGTAGAGTTTTGGAGATTTTGTTGGTTCTCAACTCCAAAGCCAACTATATTCTGATGGATGAACCGTTCAATGGAGTTGCTCCTATTTATAAAGAGCAAATCAAAGAGTGGATTCGAGCGAAATCCAACCAAAAAGGCTTTATCATTACCGACCACGATTATGAGAACATCCTGTCTGCTTCTACAAGATTGATGCTCATGCACGATGGCGGAACAAAACAGCTTGAATCAAGGTCTGAATTGGTAGAATGGGGATATTTGAGGGCAGAATAAGTTTTAGGGATTGTGCTTTACCTCATTTCACTTCAAAATCAAAATACTTTTCTTCCTCAATAAAACCTTCCAATCGGTCTCCAATTTCCACTTTTCCGACTCCAGCTGGTGTTCCTGTGAAAATTAAATCTCCTTTTTTGAGTGTGATGAACTGGGAAATGTAATGAATAATAAAATCGAAATTGTAGAGCATTAAGCTCGTATCGCCTTCTTGAACTAAATTACCATTCTTTTTCAAACTGAATTTGAGTTTATTCAAATCAGGGAAATCAGTTTTTGACACAAATTTGGAAATTGGCGCAGAGCCATCAAAACCTTTAGCCAACGCCCAAGGCAAACCTTTCTCTTTGGCTTTAGCTTGCATATCTCGGGCGGTAAAATCTATTCCCAAGCCTATTTCCTCATAATATTTATGAGCGAATTTTTCGGATATTCCCTTCCCCACTCTACTTATTTTTAGCACAATTTCCACTTCATGATGAATATTTGTGGAGTATTCAGGATGATAAAAGGCAGTATTGTTCCTCAACAAGGCAGAGTCTGGCTTTGTGAAAATGACAGGTTCGCTTGGTTGCTCGTTGTTGAGTTCGGCTATGTGGGCAACGTAATTTCGCCCGATGCAGATTATTTTCATGGTAAAACAGTCCAAAGTAGTTAGTCCAAAGTTCAAAGTATCGCAAATACTTTAGTCTGGAGCTATGAATATGTATAAACAAAGATTGTCAATTTACTTAAACTTCAGTACAAATGGCATCCTAATGCTAGTCAAGATAAACTTAGTGAAACCTCCTCCTAACTTTGGACTCATGACTTCGGACTTGAGACTGATTTCAGAACCTAAATCTCAAAACACCATAAAAGTTCCTCGGAGCTTGAATAAAGTAAGCCGATTCAGCATTTCCCAAAGCATTCACGCCAATCTAGCCATTTGTGAAATAGGTTTCATCAAATATGTTGTTCACGAAAATAGTGAACTGGTGCTTTTTGGCAAAGTTGATTGTGGTGCGGAAATCGAGTAAGAAATAGTTTGGCGTGACAAATCTATCATCATCATTGCTATCTAAGAAAGATTCGCTGACATAGCGTCCATCTAATCCGAAATCCAATACTTTCCATTTATATTGGAGTGAGTTGTTAATTGTCCATTTTGGAGTGAGCAGAGGCCTTACATTTCGGTAGGTTTGTCCATCAATTTCCGAAGTGTGTTCTTTGATTTGCGCTTTCACGAAGGCAGAGTTATGCGAGAAAGTCAGATTTTCGGTAATCTCCCAACCCAAATCCAACTCCAATCCTCTTCGGTAGCTTTCTGCCACATTTTTGCGGAGCGGAATCCCAAACTGATTCAGCGCACCAATTGGCGTAATTTCATTTCGAAATTCCATGAAGAAAGCATTCAGGTTAGCGTAGATTTTGGTGCTTTTCCATTTGTAGCCCACTTCTAAATCTGTTACAGTTTCAGGCTTCACGGCTTCCAAACCGCCAATTTCGGAAATGTTCGTGCTGTTCAAATCATCATACGCTCCAAAAATATCTGTTCGAGTAGGTTCTCGGCTAGTTCTGCCAATGGAAACATAGCTTTGCAATTTCGGAGTGATTTGGTAAGAGAACCCTGCTTTGGGGTTGAAGAAACTCCAACGAGCTTTATTTACCGTAATGTTTGCATTTTGGTCAGGTTCATAGTCGAATTCGGCAACTCTTCCTTGCAAATAGACAAAGAAATTAAATTTTCGGATTTCATACTGGAATTTGGCAAAAGCACTTGCCTCTCGCTTAATTCCGTTGTTGGAATAAAGTGCTGTACTCGTATTTGGTTTCGCGCTGTAAAAGTGATTCCGCTTGAAGGTGTTGGCGTTGCCACCTCCGTAAAACTTGAAGCTGTTTCTGGAATAAACTACGGTGCTTTGCAATCCAAACAAGTCAGATTTTAAGGCTAAATTTTCTAGAATATATTGATTTCCAAGTGGGTAGCCAATGTCATAATTTCCATCTATATGAATGTAGTAGAAGGAATTAGTAATTACCCAGTTGGAATTGAACTCATGTGTGTATTGCAATTGAATGAAATCTTGTCGGAAATCATCATGCTCATCTTCTGTGAGGTAATTTGTTTTCGGGTCAATTTCAATATCAGAAACCTGAGTAGCCAAATAAGCCATCTCACTTTGAATGCGGCCCGAAAAAGCCGTCAATTTCACAATATCTCTATCTCCAAAATAACCTCCGCTCATGAAAATGGAATTGGATTCATTTCCCGAATGATTTCTATAACCTCCCGAACCTGAAAGCGATGCACGAGTATACAAAGCAAATTTATTAGGCAATAAACCTGTTTTTGCCTCGGCACTCACTCGGTAAGACTGGAAAGAGCCATAACCAGTTTGCAATTCGGCACTTGGCTTGGAATCTTCCAAATCCACCGATTCAAAATTAATTGAACCCGCATAAGAAGCTGTCCCAAAAGTACTTGTTCCTACGCCTCTCTGAACTTGAACGGATTGTATGGAATTGGCAAAATCAGTAAAATTGGAGAAATAAATTCCTTGGTCTTCGGGTTCGGAAAGTGGAACGCCATTCAAAGTCACATTTATTCGAGTTTGGTCAATTCCCCGCAATCGCAAATAAGTGTAGCCAGAATAGTTTCCGCCATCAGCACTTACATTCACACTTGGCATTCGGCTAAGTAACATGGGTATTTCCTGCCCAAAATAGATTTCCTCAATCTGTTCTTTCTGCCAAGTTTTCTGCGTAATCGGCACTTTCTCTCCCATTCGAATAGATTCAATGACGAGTTCGTCTAGGGAATAAGAGTTTGGGTTTGAATCTATTCGTATCTTTCCTAGATATGGGTTTGATGGATAAACTTGTTTTTCTATTGGACTTCCTCCGAAATTAAAAACTAAAACCACAGGTTCATTTCCTTCAATCTCCAAAGAAAATTTTCCATTTATGTCTGTAATTGTTTGGTTGGTCGTTCCTTTTTGTGAAATTGTTACGCCAGGCAGAGATTCTCCCAAATCATCTTGAACCTCGCCAGTAACTGTGAAATTGAGTAGGGAAATGAAGCCGAATAGAAAATTGAGCATGAAAAAGTATTTGGAGTTAAGAAAGTATAACAGCCTTTAAAACCTGTCGCTCGCTTTTTAGCGAGTGGCGCAAGGTGTCGACTTCTAGCCGAAGCGATGAAATTTGAGAAGTCAGGCAGTTTGTTTTTCGACTTGAAGAAGCTTTTCAGTTTCCATCGCTCAACCACTCGCAGGGTCGTTCCGACCACTCCGAGGGATTCGCTTATTTTCAGAATCCAAGAAAGAACAGTTTGTTTTTTCCATCAACACATTACCAAATCAACAAATCCTCACATCAAAAATCGCCAATTCACTATTTCATCAACTCGCCAATTGGTTACCCCAAATGCTTAAACTTTCTCCAATTATCTATTTCTTCGGGCAATTTTGCTTCCAATCTGATTGGGATTTTCTTAATTGGATGCTCAAAAGTCAGTTTCCGGGCGTGTAGGAAAATCATACCACCTACTTTTTCGGTGCTTCCATATTTTAAATCACCTTTGATTGGGCAACCTATTTTCCCCAACTGAACTCGAATTTGATGTGGTCTGCCTGTTGTTGGCTTGATTTCCAATAAATAATCTCTACCAATCATTCCCAATAAACTGTAATGCAAATGGGCATGTTGAGCAGTTTTTTTGGAAGAATTATGTGCTTTTACCACGTTTTTGATTCTGTCCTTCTCAATCCAATGGTACAAATCGCCCTCTTCTATTTCTGGTTTTTCGGTAACTACTGCCCAATAAGTTTTCTGAATTTCTCTAGTTTCAAACAACTTGGTCATTCGCTCCAACCCTTTTGAAGTACGAGCTAAAACCACCACACCACTTACAGGTCGGTCAATTCTGTGAGCTAATCCGCAGAAAACATTTCCTTTTTTATCATACTTCTTGCGAATGTAATCTCGCACTAACTCCACCAAAGGCTGATCTCCCGTGCTGTCTCCCTGCACCAACAATCCTGCGTCTTTATTGACAGCAATAATGTGGTTATCTTCATATATTACCTGAAAGCCCTTTGTCATCTTATTCTGAATTACAATTTACAATAATGCAAAGGAACGAGGTTTGGTTGGATTATTCAAGTTTAGAATTGGTGTAAATTTACTGAACTTACTTTTCTACTACGAATGAGAACATATATGAAAGAATATTTGCGATTATCAGAAACCAAATGGGGAAAAGAGTTAGTATCAAATTGATTTTATTCTTCTTCCTTCTCTCCTTTGTGTTATTTAAAACTCCCAAAATAGTAATTATCATAATAATAAATGCAAGAAAGCATAGATGTAATGAAGCGGGTTTACCTTCTTGGTATAGCCAGCCATATTCTGGATGTCCCCTGAATTGTTCTACATAACTTCCTATCGCTATGCCCAAAATAAAAGAGATACATTCGATTATTGCTAGTATTCTAAAAATGACAAAATCACTTACTCTAATTTTTATTTTTCCCATAGGAACGGGGAATAAATAAATGCGTGTTTTGTTGCAGTTTATTTTTGAGGCTAGTTTAGGCAAAAAAGTTTGGCATAGCACCGCTACGGCACACTTTTTTAACGAAGAATAGCCCAAAAAGAAACAAGAGGAAATAGCATCTTATTTAATTTCCGTTCCATAGAAATGAGATGTAGATAAATATCAGATTGCATAGTCATTATGATTTTTTACCAATACATCATTTCGGCATCTTCACATAATCATCTTCTCCATCCACCATTTTGAAGTTTTTGTTTTCCCAATTTTCTTTCGCCTTCTCAATTCTTTCTTGGCTGGATGACACAAAATTCCAATGAATATATCTTTTTTCGGGAAGTGGTTTCCCGCCAAACAACAAAAGATGCGTATTTTCTCCGATAGTGAGTTCGCAAATGTCTTCCTCGTTGGAAATTAGCATATTTCCTTGCTCAATTCGCTCGCCACAGGCTTCAATGTAACCGCTGACAATGCAAATTCCAATCTCTCCAACCAAATTATTTTCGGTATTAAAAACGTGTTTTTGGTTGGATTTCAACTCTACCATAAACAATTCTGAATAAACAGGAACTGGCGATTTTTTGCCATAACCTTCGCCAGCCACCAAAGTGTAGGAAATGCCATTCTCTTCCCATTTTGGTAATTCCGATTCAGGAATTTGATGGAAAGACGGCTCTATTTCCTCTAATTCTTTGGGCAAAGCCACCCAGATTTGGAAACCGTGAAGTGGGTATTCTTTCCCATCTCTCATTTTATCTGGAGTTCGCTCAGTATGAACTACGCCACTCCCCGCAGTCATCCAATTGACAGAACCTGGAGAAATTAGTTCATTACTCCCGATACTATCTCGATGTAAAACTTCTCCCTCCAACAAATAAGTCAAAGTAGAAATCCCAATATGCGGATGTTCTCCAACATCTAAATAACCTTTTGGGGAAACTTTGGAAGGCCCCATGTGGTCAATGAAAATGAAAGGCCCAACCATGCGCTTTTTACGAAAGGGAATCAATCTTCCGACCAAGAAACTGCCAATATTTCGGCTTCGCTCTTCAATTATCAATCCTGTGTTTGACATATTTTGTTTTGTTTAGGTGTTCAGGCGGATAGTTTAGTAAATCCAAATATTCATACTACTGTACTTCTTAAGAAGAAACCTCGGCAGTGGTTGGAAACCCTGCCGAAGGTTGGTTTCAAGCTCATTCAACATTTGGCAAGACCTGCGGACTCTGCCAGCGTAGTGGTATGACAAATATTACAATTTAAGGCTACAATCTGAAAAACACTATCGTTTTAAATATCTCTCAATCCAACCAAAACCTTTTTCTCCGCTTACGTTTGCATGAACAATTCCGCCTCGTTTTGCACAGATAGGCAAAAAATCATATCATTGCCATAGAAGATGCGCAATCTTCCAACTCAATCCAATTTTGATATAACATGGCAGAGAAAATATATTTTGAAGTAGAAGGAGGTAGAAAATTGAAGGGAGAAATCACTCCACAAGGTGCGAAAAATGAATCCTTGCAAATTCTTTGTGCAGTTTTGCTGACAGAAGAGAAAGTAACAATTCACAATATTCCCGCCATTCGGGATGTGCTGAAACTGATAGATTTATTGACATCTCTAGGCGTTCGGGTAGAGAAACTATCTGATAGTTCTTATGAGTTTGAAGCAAAAGAAGTAGATATTAAGTTTTTGGAGACAGATGAATTCAAAACCAAAGCAGCTTCGCTCCGAGGTTCGATTATGATTCTCGGGCCACTTTTGACCCGATTCGGACAGGCCAAAATGCCACGACCAGGTGGAGATAAAATTGGCAGGAGACGATTAGACACGCACTTTTTAGGATTTGAAAAGTTGGGAGCAAAGTTCTCGTATGATTTCTCCAATCCATTCTATGAAATTGATGCAAGTGAACTAAAAGGGGCTTACATTCTTTTGGATGAGCCTTCTGTAACGGGAACTGCCAATATCATTATGGCGGCCGTGATGGCGAAAGGGAAAACTACTATTTATAATGCGGCTTGCGAGCCTTACATTCAGCAACTTTGCCGCATGTTGAACAGAATGGGCGCAAATATTCAAGGCGCAGGTTCTAATTTGATTAACATTGAAGGAGTTGGGCAACTAGGCGGAACAACGCACACCATGTTGCCAGACATGATAGAAATTGGTAGTTTCATTGGTTTGGCAGCCATGACAGGTTCAGAATTGACCATCAAAAATGCCAGAGTAGATGAGCTAGGATTGATTCCCAATGTTTTTCGAAAACTCGGAATCCAACTCGAAATCCGAAATGATGATATTTATATTCCCGCACAGGAAAGCTATGAGATTGACCGCTTCATTGATGGCTCAATCCTGACAGTTGCCGATGGACCTTGGCCACTTTTCACTCCAGACTTATTGAGCATTGTGTTGGTGGTTGCCACACAAGCACGAGGAACGGTAATGGTGCATCAGAAAATGTTTGAAAGTAGGCTTTTCTTTGTCGATAAATTGATTGATATGGGTGCGCAAATTATTTTATGCGATCCACACAGAGCTACCGTAATTGGTTTGGATAAGCAAGTTGCTCTCCGAGGTATTTCCATGACTTCGCCAGATATTCGGGCAGGAGTTTCTTTACTCATTGCCGCACTTTCTGCCGAGGGAAGTAGCACGATTTACAATGCGGAACAAATTGACCGTGGCTATCAGTTTATTGATAAGCGTTTGAATGCACTAGGGGCAAATATCAAGAGAGTTTCTAGGGAAGAGTAGTTCCATTTTGTGGCAATGGTTTCACAAAATTTAAAAAGGTTTAAGGCTTAGGATTTAAACCTTTTGTGTTTAAGTACAGGGAAGGTTTTGTTTGATAGTAATCAATAATTGTCAAATGTCTGAAAATCAGTATTTTGAATAGATTTATCGAAAAATAAATAATATCAATTACATAGTTCTTGGTACTTATACGCATGAATCTCAATTCCCTACTTTTCAAACAATCCGACTTTTCTTTCGTTGCTATTTACTGAATGAATTCTCATGAAAATTCGGAAGAAATATGAAACGCAAAAATCCAGAGGAACTTACCAAAAAAGAGGCTTTGCTAAAAATGGCTTCCTACTGCGCCTATCAGGAGCGTTGCCATTCAGAAGTACATCAAAAGCTGATGGATTTGGGGATTCGTGGCGTAGAAGTGCAGGAAATAATTGATTGGTTGGAGGAGGAGAAATTCCTGAATGAGTTACGATTTGCCAAGGCATTTGCAGGTGGGAAATTCAGAGTCAAAAGCTGGGGAAAAATCAAAATTTCACAGGCTTTGATGCAGAAGAAGGTTAAAGATGAATACATTCATATTGGTTTGGAGGAAATTGATGCGGAAGATTATTTCCAAACGCTCCACAGATTGATGTTAACCAAGAATGGGCAATTGGGAGAAGAGTTGGAGCCTTTCAAACGAAAGCAAAAACTCTTTGCCTACGCAGCCAGTAAAGGGTATGAACCTGATGTGATTTGGGCGGTAATTAAGGAGTTGGATGTTTAATATCAAGTTGGTCAATTTCATCTTCCAATGATTCAAACTCCACAAAAAATGTAGCTCCATTTCCCCATTCACTTTCGCACCAAACCTCCCCGTTCATTGCTTCCGAAAACCTTTTCACTATAGAAAGTCCAAGCCCAGTAGAATGCTCTCCATCAGTAGGTTGAGCAGAGAGTTTTTGGAATTTATTGAATAGCTTACTCTTATCCTCATCTGACAAACCTGGTCCAGAATCTCGAACAGAGAAGCAAACTTTCCCATTTTCTGTTTCTAAACTTAAACTCACATTTCCACTTTTCGGAGAGAATTTAATAGCATTGGAAACTAGATTTTCAAAAACTTGGTAAATGCGTGATTTGTCAACATTGGCAAAGCAAAGAACGGGTTTTGTGGCAGAAAGATTGATTTGTTTCTTTTTGGCTGTTTCCGAAAATTCCTTTTCCAACTCCCGCAATATCGCTGACAATTCCACTTTTTCAAGAACCATAGTCACATTACCAGACTC
This sequence comes from Flammeovirgaceae bacterium, assembly GCA_047633715.1. Lineage (GTDB taxonomy): Bacteria > Bacteroidota > Bacteroidia > Cytophagales > Flammeovirgaceae > JBLIFI01. Next base: position 378 of record JBLIFI010000147.1, on the reverse strand, counting down.
TATTGCATTGATATCCAAAAGTCCAGTAACCATTTGACTCAACCTGTCTGTGGCAGTAGTTACCATTTTTATAAGCTGATTCTGCTCCTCGCTTTTTTGTGGAATGGTATGATTGATAATCGTCATCAAGCCATTGATTTGGTGCAATGGACTTTTTAAATCGTGAGCTACTACGTTTATTAAGTTATTTTTCTCCTCATTGAGTTCCTGCAGTTTCGTATTTTAAAGCTCGATTGCTTTTTTCTGCATTTCTATCTCCTCCTTCTGCTGTGTTACTTCCGAAGTTCTCTCTTCTACTTTCTGCGCCAACTCACTATTTTTCTCCTCAATAATCCTCTTCTTTTGAGTCTCCTTTTCCCGTTCGAGCTTTTCGGTTTC
>JBLIFI010000146.1:0-9818 GCA_047633715.1 Flammeovirgaceae bacterium | reverse complement strand
CAAAGTATTCAATTGAGAATTTCTATGATTCGGAAGAAGGCTTATTCTTTTTCACAGACAAAACTGGCGAGAAATTGATTGCCAGAAAGAAAGAGATTTTCGACAATGTGATTCCTGCATCCAACTCAATTATGGCACAGAATCTTTACCAATTGGGCTTACTTTTGGACAACTCGAAATATTCTGATTTGGCAAAACAAATGCTCGGCAGAGTAAACCCGATGCTTGGTAAAGAAGTGAATTACTTAACCAATTGGGCAAGCCTTTACACCAATTTGGTAGAACCTACGGTGGAAGTGGCAATTGTTGGGAAAGACTATGAAGATTTTGCGCATTCTATTCAGCAGAACTTCCATCCGAACAGAATTTTGGTGGCAACTAAGCAAGATTCAGATGATTCAAACTCCAACGGAAATTCTATTAAAGGCCTGCCTTTACTACAAAACAGAACTGCAATTGGTGGAGAAACAACTATTTATGTTTGCCGAGAAAAAGCTTGCCAATTGCCTGTTCAGAGTGTAGAGAAGGCTTTGGAGCAAATAAAACGGTAATTTTTGGGATTGAGTTGATTTGCCGAGATTAGAAAAAAAGAGAAAGGTGGAAATTTGAAAAACCAACAAGTACAAACCAAAAAAAGGAGAAAAGAGCAATGACTAATTACATCATCTCTTTTCTCCTTTCTCAATACTTTGGACTAAAGACTTACGGCTTTAGACTCTAAATTATCAACATCGCATCTCCATAAGTCAAGAAACGATATTTCTCTTTAATTGCCACTTGATACGCATCCATAATTAGCTCAAAACCACCAAATGCGGCTGCCATCATCAATAAAGTTGATTTTGGCTTATGGAAATTGGTAATCAACGATTGACAAATTTTGAAATCATATTCTGGGAAGATGAATTTATCTGTCCAGCCACCATTTTGCTTGAGCATATTTGCTGCAGAAACTGAAGTTTCTAGCGAGCGCATTACGGTTGTTCCTACTGCACAAACATTCCCTTTCTTATTCAAAACACTATTCACAAGATCAACAGTATGTTGAGGAACGTCAAAATTTTCAGAATCCATTTTGTGTTTCGTCAAATCCTCTACGTCCACATCTCGGAAAGTACCCAATCCAACGTGCATAGTAATATCTGTCAACTCCACACTTTTCAATTGCAATTTTTTCACCAAATGAGGCGTGAAGTGCATTCCAGCAGTTGGGGCAGCAACCGCTCCCTTTTCTTTTGCAAAAATGGTCTGAAACCTTTCCGCATCTTCTGGAGTCGCTTTTCTATCCAAGTCTTTTGGAATTGGTGTCTCTCCCAATCTTTCTACCAATGGATAAAACTCTTCGTCTGGTCCATCATAAAGAAAACGGATTGTTCTTCCTCTTGATGTAGTATTATCAACTACTTCGGCAATCAGCTCTGCCTCTCCGAAGTATAATTTATTACCTACACGAATTTTTCTAGCTGGATCCACCAAAACATCCCAAAGATGTTGCTCTTTACTGAGTTCTCTCAACAAGAAAACTTCGATTTCAGCACCCGTTTTCTCTTTGTTTCCGTATAATCTGGCAGGAAAAACCTTTGTGTCATTAAACACCAGCACGTCTCCCTCATCGTAGTAATCTACCACGTCTTTGAAGGTTTTGTGTTCAATTTTCCCTGAGTCTCTGTGAATGACCATCAATCTTGATTCATCTCGGTTCAGAGTTGGAGTTTTAGCGATCAATTTAGGTGGCAATTCAAACTCGAACTGCGACAATTTCATCTTAGTTGCTATGGCCGTGGTGGTTTATAACAATCTGAAATTCAATGATATATACAAAATATATAACCTGATTTACAAATCATTGATTGAACATTTAATTTGAAAGCTGACAATTTTAATCGAGTAACATAAATCACTCTCATTTCAGAAAAAAGTTATTATTTCCATCATTATCAGCCTAATAAACAGCAAAGTTAACAATTTGTGTGATTTTGCCTATATTATTTTTTTATATAATCCAAAATTTTAGTGGTGCAGTAGAATTTCAACGGTTTTGATTGTGAATTTTGATTAAAATATGGCTCTATCGTGAATTTGGTTAAAAGGTATAACAAAACTAAGATTTGAAGAAATTGCTTTTTTTTCGAGTTTTAACAAACTCGAAAAAAAAGCAATAAAACTGGTTCAAGCGGGGCTTCCCAAGCGTCCATACTTGAACCTAATAACTTAAACTTCAAAATCATGAATTGCACTCAATACCCAAATTCACGATAGAACCTAAAATATTTAGCCTTTTAAAGTCCCGTTCCCCTTCCGACTCTTTCAAGTGCTACACAATGGCGAGTGCTTTATTCAGTCTGCTATTTGTGTTTTTTACCTTCCCCACAAGTTTCCCTTTGGTCAGTTTTTGGAAGATTTCATTTCCTTCTTCATCCTATGCAAGTAGAACTTCCAGTTCCTCGGGCATTTCCATTCCAAATTCAGAATGGTCTTTTTCCAACTCAATCTCTATTTTATCATCTATCTCCACTCCTAGCCTTTCTCTATTATTTTTGTTGGGCAGAATACACCAACTGCCTTGAAAGCTCAGCAAAGCACATTGTATTTCTACACTTGGCGTTTCCATACCAGAAACTTCAATTTGAGAGCGTACTTTGCAAATGACTCGCTTATTATCACCTTCTATAAACTGCTCGGCAATTTCAGTTGGTACGGGGAAATGATATCCCCAAAGATTGGGGTCAAATTTCTGGATGATGGAAGTAAACTTTTGCATTGAGTTTTTTTTCGGATTGTTCAACTATTTACACATTCTTTACTCATCTCGACAACTTAAAGCGAAATCCTAACAAACTCCCGTAGTTACCTGATATTCTGAGTGTTGGCAATCCTATCTTCAACCAACCTTTACCCACTCTTACTCCATCAATATCTATTTTTATTCCCTCAACAGTAGGTTTCAAATTAATAACTGCATCTTTTCTAATAAACAAGTCCAACACGGTCTGCAATTCACGCTCACCATTTTCGTATTTATAAATCGGAATAGAAGTTCTGAGGTTTTCTTGCCCTTCTAGTTTGAGTTGGAAATAATCTTCTACTCTACGAATTTCCTCAATCTCTGAAATTAATTTTCGGTGACTTTCTGCTTCTGGCAACTCATCAAACCGCTTACTTGGGCTTACTCCTGTGAGATAATAAAATGTAGGATTTTTAAGATAATCGCCTTCATCAAATTCATCCAATAAATTTTTAAGCCTTAACTCTACGCTCGGGCCTGTGAGTGCGAACAGCAAGTCCTGTATATCTTTCTTCATAGAAAGTGATTTGGCATTTGTTTTTTCATACTCTAGCGGATGCTTGCTTTTTTTCTTGAATGAGTAGAGTACTTTGCTATTTTCTACTGATTGCCAAACCATTTTTTTCTTGGAAAGTTTCGTCAATCTATAGTTATAAATACCTCCAAAATTCATCAATTCCAGACTGTCAGATTGCAAGTTATATCGATAGCGAGAACTGTCTGTTGCAGAAGTGTACCAATGCAACCCGTGTTTATGGCTGATTGAAAGCTTTGGAGCTTCTTTTTTCGTGAATTTATCGGCACTTTCCCAAACTCCCAAGATTTGCCTGTTTCCATTTTGGCAACTCATCAGGAAGGCAAATAAAAGCAGATAAAGTGTTTTTTGGAAAAATGAGTTCATCAGATAGTTTTATTGGCAAGCTTGTGAAACAAATTTGATGTTTTAGGAACGGAGAAATACCGTATATTTGAAACGCCTGAAAATATTAGTCAGTATAGAGAAATTTTTCAATGTTTTGTTAATCTCTTAAAGAGAATAGAATTAAAAGAGTTCCGTATGAGTATGATGAAATCACTTTTTTTGGGAATAATTACCACTTTACTATTGATGTTTGGAGTTGGTTATTTCTTACCCAATCAATACAACATTTCCCATAAAATGGTTGTGCCTTGCGAAATTGCACAAACTTTCGAGCAAGTGAACACATTGCAAAACTGGGAGAATTGGGCGTTTGACTCACTCCAAACCCATGCTGGAATATACTATTTGGGAGCAAACTTCGGAGAAGGAGCAATTTATACTTGGAAAACGCAAGATGCCGAAGGAAGAGTGGAAATAATGGAATCAATTAACGAGAAAAAAATTCGACTAGAATCTTCGCTCAACCAAAAAGAGTTAGTTGCCCAGTTTGAATTTCTCTTCAAATCTCTCAACCAAGCCAAAAGCGGAACAGAAATTGAATGGATACAGAAAGGAGAGCTCAATTCTATACAGATGAAATATTTACTTTTTTTTGGTATCTTGGAAGGAATAATTGAGCAAGATATGAGCGAGAAAATGCATGCTTTAGAAAAATACTGCAATCAAGAAATCTCAAACAAAAACTAGATTTATTAAGTGCTTAAACATATTTAATCCTTCAAGGTTTGAATTATTATAATGCTGATTATTAGACAACTAGACAAAATTTTGAAGGATTTTAATTAGACTTAATATTCAAGTTATATAAAAATCTGATAATCAATATCTTATTTTTTTCTTGATACATGATACTTGTATCTTACTACTTACTTACCACCCACAAAAACTACTATTATGGAAAATCAATCCGATAAAGAAATCCACAAAACCCCATTATTTAAGCAATTACTGAAAATAGCTTCTGATATTATATTGAGCCGTTTTAAATTGTTGAAATTGGCTGGACAAGCAGCTTACAAACTTTTCCACCCTGATACTGGCGAAAGTGTGCAGACGGAAATTAAACATAAGCTTCAATTATTCCTCAGAATGATAAAGTCTATTGCCAAGCAGGAATACAAGAAATTCCCAAAGCAATCGCTTATTAAAATTGTAGCTGGTGTGCTTTATTTCGTTTTAGTTTTGGATATTCTTCCCGATTTTATTCCATTTATTGGCTTCTTAGATGACGTTTTCATCATTTCTTGGGTGTATGAATCGGTAAAGACAGATTTGGAAGAGTTTGAGGAATGGGAAGGTACTTTTGCTGTGGAATACGAAGATTGATTAGCGATTGTGTGAAATAAGTAATGCTAAGTACAGGGAAGGTTTTGTTTGATAGTAATCAATAATTGTCAAATGTCTGAAAATCAGTATTTTGAATAGATTTATCGAAAAATAAATAATATCAATTAAATAGTTCTTGGTACTTATTGTTGGTAAAAGGCACAAGCGGACGCTTGCGCCATGGATTCATACCTTGTTTACAATTATCCCTGCTTTCATTGCAGAATAGAAACATAAAATTAGTTGAAAGGCTGTTGGGAATTCGATTTCCAACAGCCTTATTTTTTTGTAACATTGCCAACCAAAACAACAAACGAAACTTCCTTTGGAAAATCTAAACCTCCCTGCTTTTGAATACAAAATAAAAAAACAGGAGAACAAGCCATTTATTTGGGATGAAATCAGAAAGAAACATGTACTGATTACTCCTGAAGAATGGGTTCGGCAACACTTCATCCATTTCCTAATTGGAAATAATTACCCGAAAACACTTATTTCTGTAGAGACTGGATTAAAGTATAACCAACTCCAGAAGCGTTCGGATATTTTGGTTTTAGACCGATTTGGAGAGCCGTTTTTCTTGATTGAATGCAAAGCACCGAAAATCAAGATTGACCAGAAAGTCCTGAATCAGGCAATTTTCTACAACCAAGTAATTAAAGCTCCTTTTGTTGGGTTGACAAACGGCCTGCAACATTTTTTCTGTGGAATCAATTTTGAATCTGGGAAAGTAGAAGTAATGAAAGATTTGCCAATATTTCCTGCATGAAAAAAGGAAGTCAGTAAATTCACTTTTTATCGAAGCTTTTATCAATTTAAAGACGGGTTTTCCACAAAAACCTTGAAAGACTATACCCTCAAAACAGTATTCTGCAAACAAAACAACAAACTTGACATATTTTTTTTACAATTATTCACATGTAAAGCCATTTGTTTTTCGATAACCACTTGGAAAGATGCCTTATTTTCTTTCAATTTGTCTGATTGTTACACATTGCTGTGCTAAACTAAATTGTTGCTTGGTAATTTTAGTAAAAAGGCATATAAACCAATGAATGGTAAATGCACTTTTGATGTATTTAAAGCATTCTGATTATCAGCTACTTATATGTATGATGATATGTTTTTTACCTACTTGAATTATGAAAAATCAATCTACACAGTATGTTTTTTTGCGCTTCAAAATAAAAAAATGCAAATTATTGATTATCAACACTGTAGCTGTTTGATTTTGGATAGCACAGCAAACTGTAACAATCAGCAATTTGTAAACAAGGTAAATTTATGAACTACTCCTTTTCAAAAGCCCTCTTAATTGTAGGATTATTGCTTCCAATAACCTCACTCTCACATGCACAAGGAGAGCTTAATTCGCATTTCCTAAATCCAAATAAATCCATCTCCCAGTACACTCTCAAAGCCTGGGCAGGAGAAGATGGATTGCCATCTACTTCGGTAACAGATATTTTGCAAGTAGAGGATAAATATATTTGGATAGGCACTTACAATGGGCTGGTTCGTTTTGATGGAATCAACTTCGTTACTTTCAACACGGCAAACACTCCGACTATTCAATCGAATGGCATTACCTCTTTAGATTCGAAAGGAGACGTAATGTGGATTACGACTCACAAAGGCATAGTAAAATATAAAAACCACGTTTTTAGTAACCCAGAAGAACTATCTGAATTATCTACTTTTGACATTGAAAAAATCAAAGTAGATTCAAAAGACAGATTATGGATAGGAACGACCTCCAAAGGGTTATATATGTATGACGGAAAAAGGCTTTCGCATATTTCTCATCCAAAATTAGAACTAAGTCCAATCGAATCAATTGAGGAAGACAGCAAGGGAGTTCTCTGGCTTGGGACAGATTTGGGAGATGTTTTTAAGATTGAAGACGATAATACTCCTATGGAAGTTTATCCATCAAAACTTTCGGGTGGTGTTTCTTGCATGTATTTAAGCAAGTCTGGAGTGATTTGGATTGGCTCTAAAAATGGATTATTACGTGTAGAAAATGGCAAAATCGACTTTAACGAAGAGTTGGATTTTAATGACGCAGGACATATTACTGAAGATTCTTTTGGAAATATCTGGTTAGCAAATAACAATGGGGTTTACAGGCACAATATCACAACAGGTCAGATAGAACATTTTTCAGAAGAGCAAGGCTTGCCCAGCAATCTCATTCGGAAATTACTTTTCGACCATCAGGGTAATTTATGGATTGCTTCCTATCATTCTGGTCTGTTTCAGTTAACAGATGGAATTTTTACGTGCTTTTCTGAAAGTGAGGGAATGAGAAACCCTGTAGCAACTACTATAATTCAATATGATGAAGATACTTATTGGATTGGGCTTGAAAGCAATGGAATTGAAGTTTTGAAGAATGGTGAGATTAGTCCACTAAAACTGAGTGGTTCATTGCCAAATGCCAGATTGAAAGACCTGATGAAAGATAAAGATGGGTTTGTTTGGGTCAGCACCTACGGAGGAATCATTAAAATTAGTAGTGATGGTGTAGTGCAACCATTACCGAAAGCATTAACTGCATTGAATGATGACATACGTATTACCTATCAAGACCAGAAAGGCAATATTTGGATTGGAACAAAACGAAATGGATTATATAAGTACAATTGGCAAGGAGTGTTAAGGTCTTACAATACAAGAAATGGTCTGAGTTCAAATTACATCATGTCGCTTGACGAAGGAGCTAATGGAGAACTATTAGTAGGGACAAAAAATGGTCTTAGTATTATTAGAGATGGAGAAATTAAAAAAAAAATTGGAGTTAATGAAGGCTTACCTACAAGTTTAATATTCGATATTTTAGTACAAAAAGAAACTTTATGGATTTGTACTGATTTGGGTTTGTGCAAATATGATAAGAATGGAGATGTTATAGTTTTCAACATGAAATCTGGGTTTCATGAAGAAGTGTTTTTTGATATTATCGATGATGGTTCAGGCAGTTTTTGGCTCTCTACCAACTCAGGAATAGTAAGAGTTTCTAAAAAAGTATTGAACTCATTCGAGAAAGGAGAAGTTGCACAAATCACTTATCAGATTTATGATAAGAGTGATGGAATGAAAAGTGAACAATGTGTGGGGGCAACTAAGATGCTTAAAGACTCAAAAGGCAAAATCTGGATTCCTACTATGAAAGGAATGGCATCCATACTTCCCAAATCTAATTTAGGGAACTCGAACATAGCCAACCCATTTATTGAGCAAATCACTATTGAAGATAGTTCCATTTACATAATGGACAACATATCCATCAATTCAGACCAAGCAAAAAGACTTTCTATAAACTTTACTGCGTTTGATTATGTAGCTCCTGGCAAAACCAAGTTCAAATACAAATTAAAACCTTTTGACGATGAATGGCAGTTTACAGACAAACTGCGAACTGCTAGTTACACAAATTTGCCCGCAGGAAATTATACTTTTCAGGCAATGGTGGGTAATCACTATGATAAATGGAATGATTCTATTTCAGAAATAAAATTTCGTGTCAAACCTAATTCCTATGAAACATGGTGGTTCTATCTTGGCTGTCTGTTCATTTTTCTTGGATTGGTTTATCAAACTTATAAAGTTCGTTTACAAACTGCCAAACGAAGAGAAATGAAACTGAAAAGAGTCGTTACCGAAAGGACTCAAGAGATAATATTACAAAAACAAGAATTAGAAGATACCTTTGAAGAACTTAAACAGAGTCAATCTCAAGTAGTTCAATCAGAAAAAATGGCATCATTGGGGCAGATGACAGCAGGTATTGCTCACGAAATCAATAATCCAATCAATTTTGTGTACGCAGGTGCAGAATCCCTAAAAATCCAACTGACTGATTTGATGGAGGTATTGGAAAAATATGAAGAACTAGAAAAGTCAGATAATCCAACTGACTTTGAACAACACAAAAAGAGCCTGCAAGAGATAAAAGAAGAGATAGAATACGTTGATTTACGTGAAGATATTTTTGCGGTTTTATCAGACGTGATGAGTGGAGCATCTAGAACAGCCGAAATAGTAAAAAGCTTAAAAGTGTTTGCCCGAGACGACTCCACGGAGTTTAGACCGAACGATATTCATGAAATATTAACCTCTGCACTTATTGTATTGAGAAGTACTTACAAAGGGCGAGTCGAAATAATCAAACAGTTTGAAGAAGTACCTGCTGTATCTTGTGGAGCAGGTAAAATTGGTCAGGTATTTACAAATATCATCAATAATGCAATCCAAGCAATTGATGGCAAAGGTGAAATTACCATATCTACCAGCAAATTCACTCCAAGCGAAGGGAGTGGACTTAATCAAGATAAGAAATATGTAATGACGTCTATTGCAGACAATGGGTCGGGGATTCCACTCTCTGTGATAGAGAAAATGTTTGACCCATTCTATACTACCAAAGATGTAGGAGAAGGCACAGGGCTTGGCTTGTCAATAAGTCAGGAAATTATTGTACAGCACAATGGTAAAATTGAAGTTGATAGTGAGTTGGGAGTTGGAACTACATTTAAAGTTTACCTGCCTGTTGCATAATTCTTTATTCCCTAAGGAACGGGGAATAAATAAATGCGTGTTTTGTCGCAGTTTATTTTTGAGGTCGGGCTACGTTAGCTAGTTTAGGCAAAAAAGTTTGGCATAGCACCGCTACGGCAAACTTTTTTTAACGAAGAATAGCCCAAAAAGAAACAAGAGAAAGTAGCATCTTATTTAATTTCCGTTCCTAAGGAATGGTGATTAAATAAATAACTTCTTTATCGA
>JBLIFI010000145.1:0-9844 GCA_047633715.1 Flammeovirgaceae bacterium | reverse complement strand
GAAGCCTACTTTTCTTAATCAGCGTGTCCGAACTCAAAATACCTTTTTTACCTTTATGAATCAGAAAAAGAGTGTCTTTACTACCGTCAAACTGGGAAAAAGTATAAAGTATTGGAGAAATATTCAATATGATAGTAAGTATGAGAATTTTCATGCTGCATTTCTTTTTTGTTACTTCTGTCTAAACGAACCGCATTTAATTTTGGGTTTTATAAAAAAGTCTTCCATTTTTTGCGAATGATATGGAATTAGTCTGAAAGCTAACTTGATATTCATGATTCTTACCCAAAATTGGCGGAATTGACTTGAGCCAAGAACTCGAAATTAGTAATAAACTGGCTTTCCACTCATCACTTTTCAATCAGAAAAATCCAAAAAAGATAACTGAGTTTGGAGTTGAAAGAAATTGCTCATTCTTTAATTGCAGAATCTGTTTACCAGCTCAATTTACTCTTTTTAGACCATTATATGTTTCGTCTATCTGCTTATGAATGGTTTGGGGTTAAATGAATAGGAAAATCGAAGATGTTTCCCCAACAAAACCAAGCTTTGGGAATCTTAATTCGCAAAACAACTACCTTTGCAGAGTTGTTTTGTTTCGGCATACCGATTTACACATTTACCAATTCATTTATGTTCAACGAGTCCTATCATTTAGTTTTAATTCTGTTGCTTGCTTTTTTCATCGGCTTCGTCATTGCTTGGCAATATTTTGGGCAGGAAACTAAAAAGACCAAAGAGCAAGTCGAAGGAGAGAGTGAGAAATTGCTTACTCGGCAAAGAAAGAAAATTGAGGATTTACGGGCTGAGAAACTTGCGTTTGAGGCAAAATTCAACAAAATCCTGAATCAAAATGCGAAGGAAGAGAAAGATTTTGAAGGTTTACGAAAAACAGTAAAAAAGCAACAATTCCGAATTGATGAACTCAAAGTGCAGGAAGGAACTATGCACAATCAGTTGATGGAAGCCGAACGTTTTTTGGAGTTCAATATTGGTTTAGATGAGCACAATGCCATTAAAGAAGAGCTAGAAAGGCAGATTGAGGAACAGGAAGTGGAACTAACCGAGCTGAAAGAGCAATTAGAAAGTATGGTTTTCAAGTTGACTATTGCCCAGAATAAATCGGAATAAAATCTGCTTGCCAAAGTTTCTTTTCCCAAATTCCAGAAAAATGAAACCTACTAATTTCAAATACAAATGGACTCTGTACTTTTCATTGGTTAATAGTAATGCGCCAGAGTATGGCTTGCTGAAATCTGTTTTTGAAAAGTTACTCGCAAAATTAGGCGAGGGAAGTTTGAAGGAAATTCCTGACTCAGATTTTGATGGAAACCCAAGAGATGGCTTCAGAAGACCAGTAATTTTAAAAGGTCATGTGGAAGGGAAATGGCATTTCCGTGTTTGGGCAGGTACGGAATGGAAGTATGATCCAGAGTTGGAAACCAGATTTGAGCTTCCTATTAGCATCGAAAGTAATTTGCCTTGGAATGAAGACAAGCAAATCTGGGATTGGCTCGTAACAATGCTTTCGGAAATTGGATATGAAGACCGAATGATGGATACTTACTCAATACGTGACCTGATTAAACGGCTTGAACAAGAAAGATTATTGAAGGAAGCGAAGTGTTACAAGGAGAAATACCGATTGTCGAAAATCTATAAAGATAACGCCTAGTCAACCGATTTCTCGCTCAAATATTTCCAATATCTTTTTGGAACATGCTGAATATGGAGTTTTAGATTTTTGCGTGCGGGAATATTTGTGCTCGTAAAATACTCTTTCCACAATTTCTGAAATTCAAATTCTTTTTCATCAAATATTTCCGTAGAATTTCTGGTTGGGTTGAGTGAAGGTTCAAAAGTGAGCTCAATGGTTTCCACTTTCTCCAAATCGTAGAAGATTCCGTATTTTCTTTTCAAATCATAAATCAGCCATTTTTGGTCTGCATATCGGCTTTCAAAGTGTTTGGAAATAAGCGGAAGCACATCAAAATCGGGTTCAATATTGGCGAAGTAAATTCCATCTTTAGTCAATTTGAATCGTACAAAAGCTTCCATTCTGTGCTTTTCCCGCCCAACCATTTTAGCCATTTTGGAAATTTCCATCACATCAAAATTGCCAAAATCATTGTCAATGAATTGCTTGCTAGCAAAGGCATAGTGCATATAGCGGAAAATTACATTCTCCGCATCGGGTAATTCACTCAAAAAATCTCGATATAAATTGGAGCTTCCCGCACGGCTCGTTTTCTTTTTAATTCCCTGCCAAAACTCTATCTGCCTTTTCCTGATTGGAAATCACTTCAAAAGTATCTCCAAACAAAGAATCTTGCCTTACTGAAGCTTTCTGAATAGTTGGGTTTTGGATTTTACGTTCGTAAACTTCAAACACACAAGTAAGAAAGCCCTCAAAAGAACCATCGTAAGTGAAAGTGCGATATAGATTTGGTAAGTTGCTGATAGAGAAATAGGTTAATTCCCATTTGGGAATGTTACTTAATTATGGATTTAGCTAACTAATCATTTTGATAAATAGTTGGCATACAAAAGGAATAATTTATGTTTGTAATTCCAGTACTTAAGGAAAAATTGAGATAACTTAAATCTATCTTGAACCAAAAATAAGAATCACATTGAAAGTCATAATCGCATCTAAAAATCCAGTAAAAGTCAAAGCCACCCAACTTGGTTTTGAAATCCTATTTCCCAATACACAATGGGATTTCCAAGGAGTTTCTGTTCCATCTGGTGTGGCAGACCAACCGATGACTCAAGAAGAAACATTGCTGGGGGCAATCCAGAGAACAGAAAATGCAAGAAAAGCTATTGGAAATGCTGATTTCTGGGTAGGAATTGAAGGCGGTGTTGCAACAAATGGTCAAGAGATGGAGGTATTTGCTTGGATTTACATACTTTCCAAAGAAGATCATTTTGGGAAATCCAGAACTGCGAATTTTTATCTTCCACCTAAAATCCAAGAATTAGTCTCCCAAGGAATTGAGCTAGGAACCGCAGATGACATGGTTTTCAAACAAGAAAATTCTAAGCAGAAAGGTGGCTCAGTAGGAATTCTTACTGATGGGAATATTGACCGTACAACCTATTACCAGACCTCTGTGATTTTGGCACTCATTCCATTTTTGAAAGAACATTTGTACATAGAGAAATGAAGTTTCTGTACTTTGCTTATTTCCGTTTTTTTGTATACTGTGGAAATAGTAAACAAAAAACTCTCCCTCAATTTCTTGAGAGAGAGTTTCAGCTATATTTTATTTATCAGAAATCGAGACTAAGCACTCTGACCTTTTCTTCCTAAAATTGATTTGAAAGTTTCCTGCAATACAATTCTGAAATTTGGGGAAAGCATCGCCATTTTCTGCTTTTGCCATGTTGTAATCTCGTCCAAAGAAGTTTCGTTTAGCTTGTTTCCAGTAATTAGCAAACTCAAACCTACGTTCGACAACATTCCCAAAAAGGAAACTGAAGTACCGTAGATTCCTCCAATTCCGTAAGAAATCAATAACGAAGCGGAAATAAGAATAACAGGGAGGAATGGGAAAATCACATTAATGAAAAAACGAAGCGATAGGTTTACCCAAACTGTTTTGTTGGATTGTTTCAAAACAAAAGAAACATACCAGTTTGCTACTAAATCGTAAAATTTCACGGAAATTCCTGCGCCCAAACCTGCGAACAAGCCAATTTGCACAGAAAGCAATATATCGGAAGGCTGAAACTCAACTCCATTCAAACTCCAATGGCTTGGCAAGTTAGAGATGATAAGTTCTGTTGAGATAATCATCATCAGAATAGCGGAAACTATGCTGATGGAAAGCCAATATCTTTCATTCTTAGGTTTTTCTCCTACGATAATCGCCCCAAAAAAAGTGATGATTAAACCAGCAATGGCTAAATACAAGGGAAAAAACACCATTCCATTCCCTGAGTTTGGTAAATAGTCAGATGGCAGGAATGAGAAGCTTGTTCCCAAGAAAACCGATGACAGAATTACTGCCACGAAAGCTTCTTGCCTGTCGTTTTCTATCTGGTAAGTAACTTTGAAATCTCTTGTTTTTGGGCCGAAAAGGTTATATAAAAGCACAGAAACTGCCGAGCCTATCAAGAACGATAGCGCAATATTGGCAATTGAAAGTGCATCTAATGGCACTATTTGAGAGTCTTTCAGCAACCATGTGAATGCACAGAGACTGGAAAATAACAATCCTAAACTCTTATTTGGCTGTGGAGCGAATATAATTCCAATCCATTTGAGAAGGATGTTCTTGTGAGCGAATCGTAATACCAAGTTGCCGAAAAGCAAGGTTAAAAAGGCTTGGTAAATCCCAACACCGAAGCTGGGCAAAAAATAATTATCAAACGGGGTGCTTGATTCTTTGTTCAAAAGGAGTAAACCAAAAATGCTTGCGATTATTAGCACAAGTGGTTTATATAAAACTTTTCCTGTAGGCTTTAGTATAGATAAATTATACTTATTCATTCTAAAATATTTCGTTCAAAAATCGTAGTCAAATTGTGTGATTCTGCCTGCTTTTAATTTCAAGCGTGCAAAGGTACAAACCAATGAAGCATAAAGAAGAATAATTGAAGAGTTCTGAAAGTGCAAACGATTGAATTATTTGTTTAAAATACTGAATATCAACATATTAAACATTAGTTAATGTTTTGATAACACTAAAAATCAAGTGGATTATAGGCAGAAAAGCCATTTTTACCTAGGTTTCAAAAAAAGATAGTCCAGTTTATTTCACGAGAATAAAGCAGTTTCACCGCTTTAATTTCATTTCTGAGTAAGTGCTTAATAGTCCTCACAACTAGAACAAAACCATTTTTGGGGGAGAGCAAAAACCCAGTATTCAAACCTGTTCATCTGATTGTAGGGAATATTGTACTGCTTGGTTTCCACATTCATGTATTGATGTGGCAAAAACTTTGGAAGGTTGAAAATGAGCATCTTATCTTCAATCAGCAAGTTGACGGTGTTTTTATAGATTTGTGTAGTTTCCGTTCGGTCATAAACCGATTCTGTATATCTTTCTGTTTTGTAGCGAGTTCCCGTATATCTTTTGTGTGTACTGCTAGAAGAGTAGTCAATTACCTTTCTGGTTTTCCGAACTTGCTTATAAATAGATTCTTTCCGTTCAATCAATTTTTCTGAAGAGGTACTATAGGTTAATTCGATTTCATTGCCCAAATAGGTTTGATAACCTGTCAAGTTGAAAATCGGTTTCATGTCTTTAAAAGCCCATTCTTCTGGTGTTGACCCTGAGTTGAAGGAAATACCTATCGAATCTCTACGTCCAAGTTGGGAAAATTCGCCTTTCAGTATATTACGAGCCATTGCCAGCTGTTCGAGGTTTTTTTCGTAAGCAGGTTTTTCTGCTATCCAAAGTGCCATGAGCTTATCGAATTTGGCTTGCGGAACCTGAATTGGACGTTGTGTGAGAAAGTAGATAAGCATTTCCATCTCATAAAAACTAAGCGCATCCAAATCCTCCATTTTTTTTGCTACTACTCTTCTAAGATTGGAATTCAAATTCTTTTTGAACTTTTCAAAATGTGGTTTTACTTTCGAGTGGATTTCGTAACCTCCGAGTTGGAATGTGCTGAAAAAAAGTCCTGAAAGCACATTTACCCCAAATTTTCTATCCATAATTTCCGAATCAGACAATCCCATTCCTTTCCATGAAGCATAGCAAATCAACGCCTGCTCCTGAAATTGGTCATAGTACAAGCCCTTGCCGAGGTTATGCCACTTTTTCCTTATTTGCAAATCTTTGGCGAGCGAGTCAATTACCGCTTTGTCTTTAAAAAGCCTGTTTGCTACTGGCTCACCCGTCAGGAAATCTTCACTCATCTCCCACGACATAAAACTGGAGGTGAAATTGTCTGATTCTTGCAGTTTGCCAATGTAAGCCTCTTTCTTTTTCCTGAATTGAGTTTCTGGGTTAGCAGAATCGAAAACGTACCAAATCAATACAACTGAAAGTGCAAGGTTTACAAAACTCAAAAAACTGATGCCATTTTTATGGCGAAAACTGAAGTAAACAGAAAACAAAACAACTGCTAAAGATCCAAAACAAAGTAGCCTGCCCACATTCACCCAAAAATCGCTATTCCGAAATATATCTGGATAAACCATCTCCACTCCGTAAAAAGCACCTAACACAAGTGCTAGCACAATCAATTCTCTTATTTGTGGCTTCAGTCGGAAAGCTGGTTTCATAGTTTTATTTTTTATTGGTTGGAGTTTTTGAAAGTTAGAAAGATAGCATTTTTTTGGAAATCTAGTATAAATCCAAATTCAACTGTATTTAGCAACCCTCTGATATGTCAATGCAGGTAGTAGTGTGCATAGAAAACAAACTCAAAACCTTTTTTTATTCCCACCAAATTTGCCATATCAATCAATTCAGCTATTTTTGGGCAATTAGAACAAGATTTTAAAAATCCAACTTTAGAATAAATAAAATTAGCGATAATGATTACAATTGACGAGTTCGACTTCAAAGGAAAAGGTGCATTGGTTCGTGTGGATTTTAATGTTCCGTTGAATGATAAGTTTGAAATTACCGATGATACTCGATTGAAAGCAGCCATTCCTACCATCAAGAAAATCATGAACGATGGTGGCTCGGTAGTTTTAATGTCTCATTTGGGCAGACCGAAAGGAAAACCAGAAGAAAAATACTCCCTCAAACACATTGTTCCTTATCTCTCAGAGGCTTTGGGAACAGGCGTGATTTTCGCTGATGATTGTCTCGGCTTCGATGCTTTTGCGATTAGCGAAGTATTGGGAGCGGGCGAAGTGATGTTGTTGGAAAACCTCCGATTCTACAAAGAGGAAACCAAAGGGACTAAGCAATTTGCCGAGGATTTATCTCAACATGGAGATGTTTATGTGAATGATGCTTTCGGAACAGCTCATAGAGCGCATGCTTCTACCTCAGTTATTGCCCAATATTTTGATGATAAAATTTGCGGTTATGTGATGGAGGCAGAAATCAATAATGCTGAGAAAGTATTAAATGAAGCGCAGAGGCCTTTTACAGCGATTATGGGTGGAGCTAAAATCTCCGATAAGATTATGATTATTGAGCAATTGCTCGATAAGGTAGATAATTTGCTGATTGGTGGCGCAATGGCTTACACATTCTTCAAAGCACAAGGCGGAAATGTGGGAAATTCTTTGGTGGAAGAGGAAAAACTGGAACTCGCTCGTGAATTGATGGAGAAAGCCGATGCCAAAGGCGTGAATTTAATGTTGCCACAAGACTCTGTTATTGCCGATGATTTCAGCAATAGTGCGAATATCAAAACCTGTGATAATATGGATATTCCCGAAGGATGGATGGGCTTGGATATTGGAGCCGATGCCAGCCTGCTTTTCGGTGCAATCATTGAAAGCTCCAAAACAGTTCTTTGGAATGGACCAATGGGAGTTTTTGAAATGTCAAACTTCGCAAAAGGAACAATTACCGTTGCCGAGGCAGTAGTAAAAGCCACAGAAAAAGGTGGATTTTCACTCATTGGAGGCGGAGATTCTGCTGCGGCAGTCAATAATTTGGGTTATGGCGAGAAGGTTTCCTATGTTTCTACTGGTGGAGGTGCATTATTGGAGTATATGGAAGGAAAAACACTTCCAGGAGTGAAAGCTTTGCAAGATGAAGATGATGAGGAATTCACGCAGGAAGAATTTGATATGTAGAGTTGAAAATTTGTTGATAAAAAGACCTTCTAAGTCTCATGACTTAGAAGGTCTTTACTTTTGTGATTTTCAAGTTCTGTCTACAGCAATTCCAGCTTTTCTATCCAGCTGTTGAACCTTGGTGATTTCTCTCTCATTCTCGGCATTCCGATAGTTTCGGCAAGAATAGCTCCATAAATAACCTTGTTGTATCCTTTAATAATTCTATCAAGCCTTTTAGAAGGAGCTGTTTCTTTACTGTTATTGATGAGTTCAGGGTTCTTATAATCAGCGAAGGTTTGCTTTAATTCTTCTATACCTACAAGGTCTTCCGATGGAATTTACTCGTAAATTATATCGATATTATTGAATAAAAGTCCTTCAAACTCATGCAATTGGATGTATGGAATAAACCTATGCCGAAGTTCTTCGGCAATATCTTTTTGCATTCCATTCTCTAAAGAATCCATCTTTTCGTTTGGATATGGTATTTTTTCGGAACTCTCCCAATCTGGAAAACCAAATTTTGAGTAAAGCCCATAATAGTCTATGAACGTGGTTACTACAGCAGAAGTATCTGTCTTCAAGTGGATTTCTATTTGCTTTTTTAAAATTTCCCACCTTACAATTCCTCCATTAGAATGTTTAATTAAAGGTGCTTGAATCGAAATACCTTTTTCTATGAGGTAAGGCTGTAAAGTTTTTTGACAAAACACTTGCTCTGTTGATCCTTCACAGATGATAATTATTCTTTTCATCGCTAGTTGAAATTAGGTTGACCCAAACTAATTATATTTCTTTTCCATAAGTCATCTATCGTGTAATCGTCCAACCAATTTTCTAAAGACTTCGTACTCAGTCTTTCAAAAACACTTTCTCCATTTACTTGGTCAACTGCGATAATGTCTTCAGGGTCGAAATGGCTAATCAAATCAGTAGATTGAGTTGCCAAAATCACTTGACAACCTTTTGATGCAGAAGATTTTATCAATCCAGCCAATTTTGCAATTGCAGAAGGATGTAAACCCAATTCTGGCTCATCTATAATTATAGTTTCAGGCAAATTAGGTTGCATAAATAGGACTGTCAATGCAATGAATCGAATGGTTCCATCAGATAAATCGTTTACGCCATAAACAGATGAAGAATGCTTGCTTTGCCATCTCAGTTTTACATTACCATTGTTTTCTGGTTGTAAAAAAAAATCAGAAAAATAAGGGGCAATTGTTTGGACAGTTCTGACTATCAGGTTGTAAACAATCCTATTCTCATTTTGTATATTGAATAGAAAAGCACCTAAATTACTTCCTTTCTCGTAGAGGAAAAATTTGTCGTTTTCGATGTTAGATTCTTTGTTAAATGGAGAACTTTCTCCTGTATCATGAAAATGGTACTTTGCTAGAGATTCTAAATATCCTCTGATATATTTCGCCCGTGGAACATCCTTAAATTTTAGTTTCGATTCATTCCCATAAGATGCAATATCAATTGGGTTTTCCCAATAATAGTTGTCGTACCACATACCTTCTTCAACAAAGATAAAGCCCGATTCTCCTTTTTTTAATGTAAAAGAATAGCCATTTGTGTTCTTGAAAGAAAGCTTTGTCTTGATTTCCTCTGTAACTTTATCTCCTTTATGCAAGAAAGTGTCTATTCCTTTTAGAGCTACATATTCCCTAAGGTTTCTGTTATATGCTTGCTTGAGAAAATCGAAGAATGACAAAAAATTAGATTTTCCACTTCCATTTGCTCCTATTAGTATGTTGATGGGAAGAAGAGGGAGGTCTAGTTTTTTAATAGATTTATAACCTTCTATTTTTATATTTTCCATGTAATTTATTTTCGCTCAAACTATTACAAAGCTAGTTATGCTTTGCATAAAAAAACAGCTACTTCCTAAGTATCTATTTGAAACACGGTTTTAAAGCTATCGGAAATAAAGTAATTATTATCATAATCAAATATCGGTTTAAAGTAATAGATTTCACTATTTTTGCTTCAAAATGTATAACTACAACCTCTAATTCTACTTTAAGACTCTACCCTTTTTTTATCTGAATTGTGTTTGCTTGACTCCTTTGACCCTCGGAAAGGTCTGAAAAAGACCATTTCCGAGGAGTATTTTCATTTTTTCTACAG
>JBLIFI010000144.1:0-9867 GCA_047633715.1 Flammeovirgaceae bacterium | reverse complement strand
TGGCCGCCTACATGATTGGGTTAGCTGGACTTTTCGATTTTTTAGATGGATTTGTTGCCCGATTACTCAAAGTCAGTTCCCCAATTGGGAAAGAATTAGATTCTTTGGCGGATTGTGTTTCCTTCGGAGTTTTACCAGGAGTAATTATGCTCCACTTGTTGCAAAGCTCTAACTTGGGCGAGTTACCAATTGTCATTGCACATATTGCTTGGCTAATTCCCGCACTTTCTGCTGTTCGTTTGGCAAAATTCAATATTGACACACGCCAAACCACTTCTTTTATTGGAGTTCCCACACCTGCAAATGCCATTTTGATTGGCTCGCTTCCGTTGGTTTTGGCGTACAATCCTAGTTTTGAATGGCTTATTCGCAACCCGTTTGTTCTGATTGCCATTACAATTGTCATGTCATTACTTTTGGTGGCTGAATTACCGCTTTTCGCACTCAAATTCAAAAATTATACTTTTGGAGATAATAAAATCCGTTTCATATTCTTAATTCTAAGTATTATTATACTGATTACCTTCCAATTCGCAGGAGTTCCACTTATCATTTTGAGTTATATCTTATTATCTTTAATAGATTCAAAATCGCCTGCAAGCTCATAATTTCATATTTTTCAACTTTTCTTTATCATGAAAACATTTTCGTACCTCATCATTGCCCTACTATTTTCATTTCCTGCATTGGCACAAGATAATCTTTCAGCAAGCTCGGAAGAGGATGAAAAATCTAAAAAAGAAAGAATCCCACTCAAAGAGAAGATTTACTATTCTCTCACTCCAGGATTCAATTTTTCAAGTAGTGGCACTTTTGGCAGTTTCTACCAACTGTCATTGAGCGGCTCTGCAGGTTATAAATTCACTAACTTCCTTTCGGCTGGAGTGGGTTTGAACTATTTGTATGAGAAAAATAGCACATTTGATTTCAGTACAAATGCCTACGGAGGAAGGACTTTTTTGAGAGGAAAAACCGAGCAGGGAATTGTAGGTTCTCTAGAATATGACACTTACCTTATTAGTAGGTCTTCGGCAGAAAAGCGTTGGCTTCGTTCTGCTTTGATTGGAGGCGGTTATTCGCAACAGTTGAATAGCGGGCTTTCTACAAATATTATGCTCTTCTATAACCTTACTTTTCAGTCTGACAATGATTTTTACCAAACTGAGTTTGTGCCAAGAATAGAGGTTTTGTATAATTTCTAGCCCAACATCTTTCATTTATCAAAAACTGATTGAGTTAGTGTCTAGACTTGTTTGTGAAATAGAGAAAATATGGAAGCTCTTATAATTGGTCTTATAGTTTCCCCACTTTTAGCAATTGGGATAATGGACTTTCTGCAATTGTCGAAAGTACAATTGAGACCTATTTTCATCTTTGGAGGTTTAATATCAACTATACATTTACTTTTATCTTATTTTCATATCTCCGCCATTTCTGATGGCATAGACTCTTTCCTCTTTAGTATTCCATTTCTATTGATTTGGATTACACTTCTAACTCCTCGTCTGTTAAAATCCAAGCCATTACGAAATCTAGGCATCAAAATAATTATTATTATTAGCTTCTTTTTATCCTTTACCATTCTATTCAAGTTTTCTGAACATGGAAACAAGAAAACCGAGATAAGTAATCACTTGCATCAGTTAAGAATTGAAGAAAGACTTACTGGAGTTCCTTTGAATTCTTGGGGAAAGGAGATTACTGTTTACAGAAGAATTGAATACCTTCCTTTTCTTGAGAAAAGAATTTCCAAAATAGAATATGACGCACACTATGGAAAAGGTTATCCAGAAGAGTTCTCATATAAACTATATGACGACCGATTGCTGATTTATTCTAATCAGAAAGTGAAAGGTGCAGATTGGAGCGAGGATATTTATCTTGGAAGTACAGACTAAATCTTCTGCCAAAAAGCCAGTAATTCCATCAGCAACGCCACGCCTAAATGAATGAGAACTCCACCAAAAACTGTTCGAGATTTCAGGGCAATTACTCCTAAAATGTATCCACCGAAAACTGAGCCGACTGTTTCTGCCATCGGTTTACCGAAATGGATGAAACAGTAAACTGCTACCATTGGGAAAACGGCATAATGTGCCAAATGCTTTTCGAGTTTCATAATCATAAAGCCTCGGAAAAACCACTCCAAAAAGATGAACTGCAAAATATAACTGAATTCAAACGCTCCAACCGTAAGGAATGGAGAAATATTCCAAAACTCTTCAGCAGTTCCTGGTTTGTAGCGTGGGTAAACTCGCAGAAAATCGGGCTG
Source organism: Flammeovirgaceae bacterium (assembly GCA_047633715.1). Classification (GTDB taxonomy): domain Bacteria; phylum Bacteroidota; class Bacteroidia; order Cytophagales; family Flammeovirgaceae; genus JBLIFI01. The sequence continues at coordinate 7,595 of JBLIFI010000144.1, read as the reverse complement.
GAAAGATGCCCAAATCAGCAATGGCAACATGATTGCCAACATCCATAAATAAGGTTTGTAGTTAAAACCTTTGATGGTAAATCCAAAATTTTCTTGTTTTCTCCCAATCCAAATAAATAGAATTGGGATAATTGCATAAAAGAATGAGGTATGGAGATTGAAAGAGAATAAGCGGAAAAATGGGTAAGTCAAAGGTTCATCTCGAATGAAAGGCTTGTAGAATAGCAAAAATTGGTTTGCCACCAATACGAACAAGCTCGCCAAACTGACCATCCAAAAAGAACGAGATTTGAAAAGAGCCCAATCTTTTCGGAAAAAACAGGCAAAAGAGACGGCAAAGAAATAGGGAACAGCATAAAAGCACATTCCTTTCAGCACTCTCCAATCTTGACCTATAAAGTAGCTGTCAAATTTTAGGAAATAGCGGACATAAATACTTCCCGTCAGAAAGATGCCCAATCCAAGCAAGAAAAGAATGTTGACTTTCGCCAAATGATTGCGGAGGTATTGATAGATTGCTTTCAAAATAATTTACCCGAATTGAAATAGGATTTTCATTGAATTAGATTTCCATTGCAAGCAAACTTACTACTTACCAGAAACCGACTTTTACCAAAAATATGGCAATTACCATGCTTTCCAAACTACTCCACATTCAAATTGGCTGGAATGTTGAAAAAATGAATCATTTCGCTGATGAAACCCGCTCCATAAACTTGGAATAATTCGTGAAAATCCTAATCTTTGAGAAATTCTTATGTTTTCCACTTTGGAAATACTAATTTACTTCAAAATACGTTTGGGAGCACACCGAAAGCAGGTGCCAATTCAAGCGTTTTCACAAAACCTTCTTGGAGAATCCAACAAGAAGCCATCAATCTGAGTAGAGATTAAATGAAACGTATTTTCATATTCCTTATAATTCTTGCGGGCATTACACTCCTTCCCATAGCCGATATTTTGGCATTCAGCGGAGGAGGTACAGGCGCAGAGCATCATGGACCTTCTGTTTGGTCAATCATTCCATTTGCCGTCTTGCTGATTATGATTGCCACTGGACCGCTTTTCTACGAGCATTTTTGGCATAAGAACTATCCGATTGTAGCAGTTCTGTTGGCCGTTATTGTAGTGAGCTATTATCTATTTGTGTTGGGCGATTATCATAATCCTGTTCATGCATTTTTTGAATATTTCCAATTTATTGCCCTACTTTCCTCACTTTATATTGCCTCTGGTGGAGTTCTTATAAAGATAGACAGAGAAGGAACTACCAAAATGAATCTGTTTATTTTAGTTTTTGGCGCAATCATCGCCAACATTATTGGTACAACTGGGGCTTCCATGTTACTGATTCGCCCGTTTATTCGTTTGAATAAAGCAAGAATCAAATCTTATCATGTGGTGTTTTTCATTTTCATGGTCAGCAATGTGGGCGGTTGCCTCACTCCTATTGGCGACCCACCACTTTTCTTAGGCTTTCTGAAAGGCGTTCCTTTTGGCTGGACATTGACTCACAGTTTTCTTCCTTGGTGTTTGGGGATCACACTTTTAGCCATTATCTTCTTCGTTGTGGATATTCGTAATAAGGAAATAAACTACATGTTTGCCGATGAATTGGATAAAAAGAAATCAGGCAAAATTCAACTTGAAGGAAAAAGAAGTTTCATTTGGTTGGCAATCATCATTGCCGCTGTTTTCTTAGATCCAAATGTGGCTGGTTTTGAATGGGTTCCTGCCATTAATTACGATGGAGCAAAATTCTCATTCATTCGAGAAATTATTATGTTTAGCGTAGCATTCTGTTCTTATAAATACGCCAACCAAAAAGCGATTAAAGGAAATGAATTCAACTTTGAACCAATTAGAGAAGTTGCCTTTATATTCATAGGTATTTTCGGCACAATGATGCCCGCATTGGCTTTGGTGGCAGACTTTGCCTCTTCCGATGCTGGGAAAGCATTAATTAGCCACAATACGCTTTATTGGGGAACAGGAATTATTTCTGGCTTTCTGGATAATGCACCAACTTACCTGAATTTCCTAGCAGCCGCTTTAGCAGCCCAAGGTGGGGAAATTGCCAGCTCTACAGATGTTGTGAACTTTTCTGCTGGAGAAGGCTTTGTGGATTCTGTGGTACAACTTACGGCTATCTCGGTTTCCGCAGTATTCTTCGGAGCTATGACTTATATTGGAAATGGCCCTAATTTCATGGTAAAATCTATTGCAGAACAAATAGGAATCAGAATGCCATCTTTCTTTGGTTATTTACTCAGATTCTCTATTCCAATCCTGCTTCCTATACTATTTATTGTCTGGTTAGTCTTCTTTGCATTTTTATAGATTTTTTTTCAAAAAAGTGTCCCTTTTTTTTGGAGATTAAATACAAAGCTTCTAATATTGCACTCCATTTACAAAGCAGATGGAAAATTTCTCTTTGAGAAATTAAAATATTCCTCCTTAGCTCAGCTGGTTAGAGCGGTTGACTGTTAATCAATAGGTCCTTGGTTCGAGCCCAAGAGGAGGAGCAAAATAGAGTTGTTGATTACAAAATCAGCAACTCTATTATTCAAAAAAATTAAAATATATTCCTCCTTAGCTCAGCTGGTTAGAGCGGTTGACTGTTAATCAATAGGTCCTTGGTTCGAGCCCAAGAGGAGGAGCATCTAAAGCCTTACTGAAAAGTGAGGCTTTTTTGTTTTTGAATGAAATCATTCAAAAACAAATACACATTCATCCTTAACTCAGCTGGTGGAGCGATTGACTGTTAATCAATAGATCCTTGGGTGCCCCGTGGCGTTCGAGTCCAAGAGGAGGAGCACTAAAAAGGAAGCCAACAGCCCTTAACTCAATGTGAGTTAAGGGCTGTTGGCTTCAGAAATAATATAAACTGAAAATCTATTTTTCTTATTAGATTTAATGATTATCCGCAAAGTTGCCACAAGCTATGTTAAAGTGCATGCAATGAGTATTCTATCAAATATATCATTGCCAAAATACCTTCTGTTTAGTTTATAGCAGAACTCGTCAAGGTAGTTCTGCAAGTATTCTGGCTGGGTCTGCTGATGTATTCCCTTGAGCACCTTCTTTGCATTCCCGATTGCGGTATGTACCCATGAGAGTTTTATGTGAGCCTCTTTTGAGGGCGTTTTCTCGGATTCTATTTCCATCGTTTTTCCGAGCGACTTGTAGGTCGAGTACCCATCTGTGATGAAATTAGTTCCTTTTTTAGTATTCTCCTCGATAGTTTCTTTGGCGGTCTGGGAATTGAAATCCTTACATACGACCATCTTGAAGTACTTGCATTTAGTTGGGATACGATGCTTCTTTGATGGCTCTCCAAGCTCAGTCTGTGCAAAAACCATTGCCATGGTCTGTTTCTGGCTACCACGCCCACGCTTGCGCTTTTCCTCTTTCTGCTCCTCAGGAACAACGGTCTCGAAAAAACCTTCGTCCAACTCCACATCACCTGAAAGTAAGTATTTAGCATCCCTGATGCCCATTGCACTCCTGATTTTGTGCATCATCGCCCAAATAGGCTCATACCGCTTATGACCCAACTGTCGTTGGATATTGCATGCCGAACTACCCTTCTTACTGCATCCAGTAAGCCAGATGGCAACAAACCAGTAGCGGAAAGGCAACTTGGAGTATTCCATGACTGTTCCACTACGAAGACTTGTTCTGAAACGACAACCCTTACATTGCCACATCTGCTTACCAGAGAGCCAGTAATGCTCCGTGCCAGTACACTTCTTACAGGAAATACCTGCCTTCTGACGAATTTCTTTGAACTTCTCAATGCACGATTCTTCTTTGCCGTAGGAGTTCATGAATTTTAGTATATCTATATCTGCTTCCATAAGTCTGTTTTTCAGGCTAAGAAAACAACGCAGACCATATCCTATTTACGTAGTGGCAAGGAAGCGGATAATCATTATAGTTTTTACCAATGAAATAATGCTTAATATTCACAAGAAGGCACTATTTTATAAAATAGTTAGCCAGAAACCCTTTTACTTTTTTCTTTAAAAAGTATTTCTAAATCCTTACCTACTAATTTTCTAGTAGATGCTACACCTCTCACATAACATGCTTCTTCTGCATTATTTTTGTCTTTAATCCATATGATAGAATCAGACTCAGATATGGTTATTCTAAGTAATTCTTTTGTTCGAAATCTTATAAATTTTGCACTTACAGTTTGATGAAAGCTATTAGATATTTTTTCAGAGACTATACTGTCTAGTCGTTGAAGAAGCTCATCTTTGCCACCTGCATCTGCTATATCTTTCTCTATTCCAATTATATCTATTTCTTTTAAATGGTTTTCTCCCAAGCCCACTATGACGTCACCGCCTCTTTTATTGGCTAAACCAGCCATTGCTTTTGCAAGTGCAAGCTTAACTATGTCTTTTCTATCTTTATTAGGGTTTGTTACATTGCTTACTATTTTCTTTTTCTCAGTATTCAATTTCTTTTTTTGTTCTGGACTTGTAGCTTTTTTCAATTCATCATCTATCTTCACTATTTTACCCAGCTCCGCTATAGTATAATGTGGCACGATAATACTTGCTTTGAATTCTAATTTTTCATTCTCATTGTCTTCAATACACCTTTCTATAAAATGCACATTTTCCTGATGTCTGTGGTCTGTAATATCTGGTGATGTTATGTTAACATATTCATCTACTGCTTTTCTAAGTACATCGTGGAATTCGACCACAAACCTCATACTTTTATACCTAATAGGAATTTTTTTATAATATTCTACAAGATTGATAATATTCTCTTCATCTCCCACATCTAAAAGAGCTGATGCAGTATCTGTTTTGTCCTCCAGAGAAATAAATGCCTTTATTATATTAGTGATACTTTTAAGTTGAGGAGCTCCTTCTGCAGGCATGTTTGCGACTTCGTTATTTAGCAAACTCTTCATATCTTCATAGATTTCTTTCAATGCTTTCTCTAAAGATACTGAAGTAGTTTTTTCCACGGCATTCCTATATTTATCTAGAATGGCGAAAAAACTATAAAATACACCAAAATAATATGAACGTTTGCTCCTTGCTAAACCGTAGAAATAACCTGCAATTTGTGCAAGATTTTTAGTCTCTAGAATGTCTATTTTATTTGACGATAATGTTTCATAAAGAAAACCTATTTGATAAAATAAAGCTCTATAATAGTCTTCGTTAATATATTCAAGTTTATCAGAGTAAGCAAAATGATTACCATTATTGTCTTTGTCATTAACACAATTCACATCTATATTACGCCCTATTTCTATACGTTCTTGAATGATTTTTTTGTGTAAATAATTATCATTTTCGATAGACAAAAGAAATATTTTATTGAAAAATGATGTATAAAACACGACTAAATTTTCATAACTTATATTACATTTTTCACAGATAAGAATATTATTTGAGATTTCCAGTATGTTGATATTATTATTTTTGCTGTAACAATTTTGGCAGATAACTTCTCTTTTTTTAATTAACCATTGGTAACCTTCTACCTTGCTGATAGACAAGGGCCTTACACTCATCTTGCTTGGCGTACTTGCTATTTTCGATACATTCACTTTGCATACTGCTACGAAATCGCCAGTAATTAGCTCTTTTTTTTGCACATAATGAACATCTAAAATTTCGCCTATTCGAAATAACTCTTCGTAATCACGACCTAAATCTAACTCCCTTTTGTCTAAATGTCCTCGAATATTAAAGTCTATAAACTCAAATTCTATCCCTCTATATTTGTCGATACTAAATATTTTAACTTTGTATAGTTTGTTCTTACTAATGCGTTTGAAATCTTTTTCATAACTCTTTACTACTTTTCTACTAAAGTTATAATTCACTTCAGCTCCTTCATTAACGCTTTTTATACTAGATAGAACCACATCCAATTCCTCACCTATAGAGAATAAGCCTGTTATTTTGTTCGTTCGTATTGGACTAATTTTGCTTTTGTGAATTAATCCCTCGTATTGTCCTACTCGTACAAAAATTCCATATTCCACAATACTTTTGACAATTGCTTTGTATTGATCTCCCTCAATGAGTTCCGCTATATCTTTTGCACCGACAGATTCCACAGTTTCTGCTAAACATAGAACACCATTCGAAGAATCTACGTAAAGTAATCTACTGTTTTTTGAAATATTTTTAGATAAGGACGACTTACTATTTACAAAACAAAGAGTGCCATCTAAATTCCCAATTAGTACATTTTCGGACGTGCTGATGGTTTTTGGTATTTCTAATATAGCATTACTTTGATATCTAGCCACACCTACATCAGAGTTATAGACTTCAGTACTAGTTACTATTTCTAATATAGCTTTGTAATCTATCGATGACCTTATCTTGTTTACAATACTAGTATTGGTAGAACTCATCAATAGATGCCCAAAAAACCTCACTCCATTATTCAGAAGATTTGTTCTGTGGCTTTGCTCCTTTACCAATTTTGAGTAGCAGTTTATAATTGCTAATATTTTAGAACATATATATACTATATTATTAGACTCACTAACGCCTAAGATTATTTGGAAATGCATAATTTTGCATAACCTATCCACGCTCTCATTATCTGCATATGTTTCTATAGAACTTGTATTGAAACTTACAGCATCTAACTTACCACTTTTCGTAATGATGTATGCATGTCTATCTAATACTCTATTTATCTCTGTGTATTGGTACTTTTCTAGTTTTTGTTCTATTGCTTTTTTGTAAAAGCAAAAAAGGCTCTCCTTATGCGAAACAATTGCATCCTCTTTTTTTAGATAATACTCGAAAATTAAAATACATATAGAAAAATACTTAGACCATTCATCGTTAGAGTATTCTACATAAAATAAATCTTGTTCAATTTGAATTAAATCTATAGCTTCAATAAGTCTATTAATTCTTACTATTTCATTGTTTGCTGTTTTTTTTATGTCTTTACTTTTATTTTCACTAAAAAGCTTTAGGTAATTACTACTCACAATCCACTCCTCTAGTCTTTTGTAAACTTCACAACTCAAATAAGCACTTTCCAGACTTTCTTCATTAAATAATTTATGTTTAATTTCTGAGTTTAGATAGTTTGCATAAGTAAGTACCCAGCGATTATCAAAGCAGTTGTAGTCTTGAATAATTTTTTCTTCCGTATCTGTTTTAAATTCTTTCTCGAATAAAGAATCGAATACGTTTTGCTTTAAGAATCTAAATGGAATTATATCATGAAATGAATTGAAGTAATTCAATTGTAATTCTCCTGCTTTACTAAGTCCAGTAAAGTATAAGTGAATGAAATTACCTTTCTTTTCTTTAATTTCTCTAACTAATTCTCTTGATATATATGTTCGATGACTATTCCCTTTGCTATCAGTAACCGTGAAATAGTCACTTTCTATAATACTAACATCTTCTATTGCAAATAGGTATTTCCTGCCTTCTATCAGATATGGATGCTTCAAATTTGGTATATCTTGAGATAAACGAACTCTATCTTCTAATATCTTGTCTACTCTGCAAGGAATTTTTTGTTGTAAATTAACGTTTTTTTGCCATTCAAGTAATTTAACTGAATGGTTGTTGCCC
>JBLIFI010000143.1:0-9896 GCA_047633715.1 Flammeovirgaceae bacterium | reverse complement strand
TAGTTTTTTAAAACGTAATTATTGAATGATTTCATACAGTTTTGATTTCTAATATTTCAGCAAATCCCCAATTATATCATATCTTAACTGTTATATTATTTTTTTTAAAGACTTAATTTGATTGTTACGCGATTATTATAAAATATTACTTAACACAATATATAATTGTTTTCGTATAACAATTATATCATAAGAAAACTAGGGTTAAATCGCCTAAATTAGGTGCGGTTGCCCTGAAGCATCATCATATCGGTTGCAATAATTCTAAAATAGTGTTTTTACTCAATATATACTCTTGTTAGCTTATTTACACATGGGTGTTTTTCTATTATCTTGTAAATAAGCTTTTCTTCAAAAAGAAAATATTTGCTCATAAAAGTCAAAATAGCCAAGGACTTATCTTCTTTTTTGTCAAAAGGCATACTCTTCCACTCGTCATAAGAAAATGACTTCCAATAGTCATAGAAAACGAACATCAACAAGTGTTCATAGCGGTAATCAAACCCACTCGCTTTACTAAATATCATATTGATAAAGTCTAGTGGGTTTGACATAGCAACTGCATGTACTTCATTAGAAGATATATATTGTCCCTTCTTTAAGAGTTCGTAATGAACATCAATCATTGCTTTATTTATTTTTGAGGAGTAGATGTAAGCTTTTTAACCTGCGCTAATCAGAATCCGAAAAGGTCAGTTTTGAGAAACTGACCTACACGGTAAGAGAATTTATATGTCTTCACACCAACCAGTTCTACCCCAAATCCGCATCCACATTAATATCCAAATCATTCTCAGGCTCTTTCAATTTAGTGTTTGGATTTTTCCTATGAAATGGTCTGATAATCAATCTTATACCTCTATCATAGTTGATAAAATTCCAAGTCCAGTTAATGAAAGTGACTAGCTTGTTTCTGAATCCGACCAAGGTAATTAAGTGAACGAACATCCAGATAAACCAGGCAATTGCGCCTTGGGTTTTAATCTTGCCGACTTCCACCACCGCTTTATTTCTGCCAATGGTTGCCATTGAACCTTTATCGAAATACTTGAAGGGTTTTACTTCTTTTCCTTTCAGTTTGGAGACAATGTTCTTCGCTACATTTTCGCCCATTTGCATTGCCACAGGTGCAACCATTGGGTGTCCTTTGGGAAATGTTTCGGTTTGCATGGAAGCTACATCGCCAATGGCAAAAATATCTTCGTAGCCATTTATTTGATTGAATTCATTTACTTTCAGGCGGTTTCCACGAGCTACTTCATCTTTGGAGATTCCTTCCACCACATTTCCTTCCACTCCAGCCGACCAAACAAAATTTTTGGCTTTCAGCGTTTTGTTTTTATTCGTACTGATTGTTAAGCCATCATAACCTGTTACCTGTGTCTCCAACCAAACCATTACATCTAGTTTTTTAAGGTATTCAAGCGCTTTGTCAGACGAGGCTTTACTCAATCCACTCAAAAGTCCGTTTCCAGCTTCAATTAAATGTATTTCCATTTTCCGCACGTCCAATTCTGGGTAATCGTTAGGGAGAACGTGCTTTTTGAGTTCGCCCAATGCGCCAGCCAATTCCACGCCAGTTGGTCCGCCACCCACAATCACGAAATGCATGTGACTTTCCCGAATATCATTATCCACTTCCAAGGTGGCTCGCTCAAAATTCTGCAAAATCAAGCTCCTCAAGTCTAACGCTTGCGAAACCGATTTGAGTGGCATAGCGTTTTGCTTCACATTTTCAATCCCGAAAAAGTTGGTGCGAGAACCTGTGGAAATCACCAGATAATCGTAGTGGATTTCCCCAATACTTGTGTAAATGAGCTTCTCATCACTATTGATTCGCTCCACTTCTCCCATTCGGAAATGGACATTATCCTGCTTCTTAAATATTTTTCGGAATGGATAAGCGATTGAATCTGGCTCCAAACCCGCAGTAGCAACTTGATAAAGCAATGGCTGGAATGTGTGGTAATTGTTTCGGTCGAAAAGCACAATCTGAACATCTGCTTTTCTGAGTTCTTTAATCAACTCTAACCCACCGAATCCACCGCCAATAATAATTACTCTAGGGATGTTTAAATCTGGAACGTTTATCTTCTTCATAGTTCTTGCAAATTGAGTGTGGGGTATTTGTGGAGCTTGAAAACCCAAACTTTCAATGCGCCTGTTTCCTATTCAAAACTAATTAAAAACTCATAGTGTTTCGACAAAAGCAATGCTGGGTTCAATAAATAAATGCAACGTTACTGAATTTCTCCATTTTTAGGGCCAAATGAAATTTTGGGTCTGTTGTTTAAAGCTTGTAAAACGTGATTTATTTGTTCTTGTGTGATGTGAGCAAATCCACTTCTCTTTGAGAAATACTGCCTGACCCTGCCCATTATCTGCTAGGGCTATAGTCCATGGTAAGGTAGTAAAGTATATTGCTTTCGACAGTAGCATCCAAGTTCAGTCTTTTGCCTTTCCCAGTTTAGCCTCCCATTCCATTCATCACTTAATTTCGAGATAAAAAAACATCTCTTTCTTTTGCAAGAAAAAAGAGCCTATCTTGTTATTACTCTAGTACTAAACAATCAACACGCATGAGCGTCAAACAAACCTTTTTACTGACATTCATTTTCTCGATAATGGTGAGTTTTGCGTTCTCGCAAACACCTCATTTCCGAACATATACGCTGCAAGATGGCTTACCACAGACTTCTACCCATGATTTATTGTTGGATGACAAAGCTAGAATTTGGGTGGGAACGCAAGGAGGCGTAGCTCGTTTCGATGGAAAAAAATTCAGAACCTATACTCAGATACATGGCTTAGGAACGGAAATTAAATAAGATGCTACTTTCTCTTGTTTCTTTTTGGGCTATTCTTCGTTAAAAAAGTTTGCCGTAGCGGTGCTATGCCAAACTTTTTTGCCTAAACTAGCTAACGTAGCCCGACCTCAAAAATAAACTGCGACAAAACACGCATTTATTTATTCCCCGTTCCTAAGGCGGAAATCATGTAACGGCAATTTACCAGAATGCTCAAAATATAATTTGGGTCGGGCACAGATATTCTGGAATTTCTTATTTGGATGCAACTACTGATAGATTTGTGAATTTCGCCACAGACACTATTAAGCAAGTCAACACTATTTATCAACAAACAGATGAAAGAATTTTAGTTGGAACTGGAATTGGACTGTTTCTCATCAATCCGAAAACGAAAGAGTTGTTGTGGCATGGCTTAAAAAAGCAGAATGTATTAGAAATATTTGAATATGGCGGAAAAGTCTGGTTGATTGGAAGTCATGGTTGGCAAGAATTAAATCTTGAAACAGATTCACCAACAGTAAAAGCCTTTGTGAATCCGACAGATTTGGGAATGGCTGGAAATGTGTTTTCTGCTGTAGAATCAAGCTCTAAAAAATCAATTTAGGTCTCCACTCTGAATGAAATTGCAGAAGTAAAAATTGAGAATGGAAAAGCCAGTTTACTGCAAAAAATTGCCAACAATCCCAATCTCAAAGGAATAAACACACTCAAAAGCACTTCTGATGGGAGTTTATGGATTGGGACAAATTTGGGTGCATCAAGGCTAATTGACAATAGAGTAGAAGATTTCAATCTCAAAAATGGCTTGGCAAGTTCTCAAATTGGTGCAATAGCAGAAGACCATGAAGGGCAAGTTTGGCTTGGAGGAGGCTTTAGTAGTGGTCTGTCTTTGTTTTTAGGCAGGCACTTTGAGCGTGTCAACCAAGGTTTGAGTAGTGAAATCATTATGGGAATTACCAAAGACCAAGAAGGCGGTTTATGGGCGGGTTCTGTCAATGAATTAGTCAGATATACGTTTACCAACTCCAGCGAGAGCAATATTGCCAACATAGAGAAAATCAAAACTCCGAATGGCACAAGCACAAGTGCCCTGTACACCGATTCCAGAGGACTTATTTGGATGGGATTTACGGGCGGAGTGGCTTCTTATGATTTGAAGACCAAGAAAATTACTGATTATAGCAGGCTTTTACCCAACTCCAACCGCCCTGTTATTTCTATCAGCGAAGACAAAAATGGGCAAATTTGGATTTCACTTTTCAGGAATAGCTGTTTTAGGCTGAACATGAATGGAAACAAAGCTATTTCAGCAGATAATTTCACTACAAAAGAAGGGCTTGTCAGCAATGTAATTTGGAAAATATTCAGAGATAAAAATGCCGATTTATGGTTTGGGAGTAACGACAAAGGACTTTCCAAATATGATGGAACAAGTTTTACAACACTATCTGTTGCCGAAGGCTTGCCACATAACCGACCTGCTGCCATTACAGAAGATGCTTCGGGTAATTTGTGGTTCGCCAGCATTGGTGGCGGTATTTTCAGGTACGATGGCGCAGATTTTAAAGTATATACAACCAAAGATGGGCTCGACTCGAACAACCCTTATCTTATTCAGGGCGATGATTTGGGGAATATATGGATTGGCACAAATAAAGGATTGAACAGACTCAATCCTACAACCAATGAAGTTGCAAAATTCAGCTTTGAAGAAGGTTTTGCGGGAATGGAGACGAACCAAAACGTTACCTATAAAGATAAATGGCAACTTATGGTTCGGAACTGTGGGAGGTACAATGAAATGTATTCCTACAGATTTAGAAAAGAATTCAGTTCCTCCACCAATTTCTTTAGAGAGAGTTCAACTTTTTCTGAGAGATACGATTCAGATTACGGGCAAAGAATTAGCGCATAACAAAAACCACATTACTTTCTATTTTGCAGGAGTGAGTTATAAATCTCCCGAAAAACTTCTCTATGAATATAAACTAGAGGGTTTTGAAGAAAATTGGTCGCCTGCTATGAGTGCCAATTTTGCGACCTACACAAGTTTACCTTCTGGAGAGTATAAATTTCTGGCAAGAGCAATCAATTCAGATGGAGTGGTTTCCGTCAACCCAATTGAAATCTCGTTTCAGATAACTCCTCCAATTTGGGAAAGCATTTGGTTCAAAATTTTGGTTGGATTGGGAATTATTGCCCTCATGTATGGATTCCATAACCTTCGAATGAGGAAAATCCGACAAGACAAAGCTAAACTGGAAGCAATTGTGCAGGAACGGACAGAGGAAATTGTTGCGCAAAAAGAGGAAATCCAATCTTATAATGATTCTTTAGTGGAAAGAAATGCGGAGGTTTCTCAGCAAAAAGAGGAGATTTTGACGCAGAGAGACGATATTTTGCAAAAGGCGGAGCAGTTGTCTGTGTTTTATAAAGACTCCAAAGAACAGAATAAAAAGATTGGTCAAAGCATCAGATATGCCGAGAGAATCCAAAAAGCAATGCTTCCATCGGAGCGAGCGGTTGCCTCTTATGTTCCCAACAATTTCATCTATCACAAACCGAAAGATGTGGTAAGTGGCGATTCTTATTGGGTCGGAGAAATTCAGGATTATACCATTATTGCCGCCATTGATTGCACGGGTCATGGCGTTCCTGGAGCGATTATGACAATGGCTTCAAATCTTGCACTCAGCCAAATCGTGAATGCTGAGCAGATTTCCAAGCCAAGCGAAATACTTTCTAGGCTACATGTTTTAATCAGAACCACACTCGCCCAAGAAGAATCTGATATTAGAGATGGAATGGATTTGGTACTTTGCGCAATTGACAAACAAAACAAGCGAATTCATTTTGCTGGAGCGAAAAGGGCTTTTTTGCTCGTGAAAGATGGGAAATTGGAGAGTTTCAAGACAGATAAACATTCTATTGGTGGGAGAAGTGAATCGGTCGATTTCTCAGACCAATCCATTCCTTACGATGGAGAGACTACTTTCTATCTTACTTCAGATGGCTACCAAGACCAGTTTGGTGGCTCTAAAAACAGGAAAATAGGCAGAAAAAGATTTTACAGCTTATTGGAAGAGACTTCTCTACTTCCACTTGCCGAGCAAAAAGAGCGCCTGGCTACATTCATACAAAAATGGCAAGAGGAAGGAGATGAAGAACAAATTGATGACCAAGTGATTATTGGATTTATATTGAGTAGTTGATTTTGAGATTAAACTTTAGCGTTTAACCATTTCGTAAACTTTTTCTCCATTTACATACACAGCCTCTACGTTTACATCTCGCATTTTTTTTTCGTCCATTTCTAGTATATTTTGTTGGAGAATGGTGAAGTTAGCTTGTTTTCCCACTTCTATACTTCCCCTTTCCTTCTCCTCGAAAGAAGAATAAGCGGCCCAAATTGTCATCGCTTTTAATGCTGTTTCTCTACTGACTGAGTTCTCCATTTGGAAACCGCCTTCTGGATAGTTTTTGGCATCTGTTCGGGCGACTGCGGAGTGGAATCCAAAAATTGGATTGACGGCTTCTACTGGGAAATCGCTTCCGAAAGCAAGTAGGCCATTTTGTGCGAGCAAATCTTTATAGGCATAAGCCGTTTTCACTCGCTCTTCGCCTAATCGGTCTCCAGCCCAATACATATCGGAAGTGGCGTGCGTGGGTTGTACGGAGGGAATAATGCTGAACTCTCCATATTTGTCTAAATCTTCTTTGCTGACTACTTGCGAGTGTTCAATTCTCCAACGTCTGTCATTTTTGCCTTTCAACACTTTTCCATATAAATCCAAAATGAGTCGGTTTGCTGAGTCGCCAATACAATGCGTATTCACTTGAAATCCTTTATCATAAGCATTTCGGAAAAGTTGTTCCATTTCTTCAACAGAAGTCAGCACCAAGCCATGGTTATGGGAATCATCTGAATAAGGCTGAATCAAGGCTGCTCCACGAGAACCCAATGCGCCATCGGCATACACTTTGAAGGAACGAACGTTGAGTTTGTCAGTTTCGTAAGTTCCTTTTTCGTTCAAATAATAATCTTTGTCAACAGGGTCAATCATGGCATACACTTGCATTTTGAGTTTGCCAGACTCCTGCATTTCCTCAATTTTATCAATAATTCTTCTTGGCAAACCTGCATCTACTACATTGGTTAAACCTTTCTCGAAGCAAACTTTTTGTGCTTCGAGTAGCATTTGTTCAATTGCTTTATCGGAAGGTTCAGGAATAGCCTTCTCCAGTAATTCAATTGCTCTGTCAATGAGAATTCCCGTAGGTTTTCCATTTACCAAAATTACTTTCCCACCATCTACTACTGTTTCAGCGGTGATTCCTGCCAAATCGAGTGCTTTCTGATTTACCAAAACTGCGTGTCCATCTACTCTGGTAAGCATAATTGGTTTGTCTGGAAATAGTGCATCGAGTTTTTCTTTGGTGGGAAATTCTTTGATTTCCCAATCATTTTGGTCCCAGCCTCTGCCTAAAATCCAATCTTTTGAGAGTTCAGGCTTTTCTTTTGCGAATTTTTCTACTCGTGTAATTATTTCATCATAGGAAGTTGCTCCAACCAAATCCACCCAGCTGAGAGTTTGCCCGAGTCTGTAGAAGTGACAATGCGCATCGTAAAAACCTGGGAAGATGAATTTGCCAGTAAAATCTTCTTCTTTTTTGGCTTCAAAATCTTGTTGGATTTCTTGGTTCGTACCAACGGCTAGAATTTTCCCGTCTTTAATAGCAACTGCTTCGGCTGTGGAGAAACTACTATCTGCTGTATAGATTTTGGCATTTTTGAGAATCAAATCTGCCTGATTTTTTTCCTTCTGACAGGATAACAAACTAATGAATCCAACCAGAAAGAGAATAGTTTTAAACAAAGAGTACTTGCTGTAAAAAGTCATTTGAATTGGTTTTGGGTTTTGAAATGGGAAATTACGTATTTTCCGAGAAATAGGAAGATTGACATATGCTACAAAAGAATCAGTATCTGGTATATTTGTGCATTTTATTTAAGTTGGGGACAAATGTAAAGCGAGTGAGTTCTAGCAAAAATGACTTACCATTTGAAGTATCTGCATGACATTGGAAGAAAGATTAGTTTAGTCAGGTGGTTTTAGGGCTTTCATCATTACTCGTTTATTATACAAATAGTTATATTCGACTAGTTACAGCAAACTAAGCCCAAGATGAACACAGAATTAGACCTCGAACTTACTAAACTGACGGTTAGGTTATCAAATCCTGACAGTAAACAACCTATTGGAAGCGGAATTATTTACTCCAACCAACAGCTGAAAGATAAAGTCTACATATTGACTGCTGGACATTGTTTGTTTGATTGCAAAGACAAAGACACATTCCAGAATCCACTCCAATCTATAAACATAGATTTTTACAATTCTGAGGAAAAGCGATATGATACAATCTCTCATGATATTGATTATGAACTGGTAAGTGCCAAAATCAATCCTGATGTAGCAGTTCTTATACTGGACAAAGAAGAGGTTGAAAAAATTACAGGAGAAATTCCAACAGTTAAAGCCATAAAGACAAACCGAAATGTTGACAAGTTTATTCTTAAAGGCTTCCCGAGTGCAACTGATGGAGAGGAAATTGACACACTTCGATTAAGTGGATTCTCGCATTTCGACCAAAAGGATATTTTCCAACTGACTTTAGACCAAGATTATTCTGATGAAGCTGATTCTAATTATCAGGTAGATGGTTTTTCTGGAAGTGGTGTGTTCTTATTAGAGGAAGAAGAACTTTATTTGTTTGGTATTCTTACTCGATTCAGAGATGCTGGAAAGGTATTCCATGTAGAATACGTGAAAAGCGCAAATAAATTACTCCAAAACAATTTCAAAGAAGCTATTCGATTTGAATACTTTGCGGAGAAAGGATTGAATAAAGAGTTTTTTGAGAAAAACGTAAATCTAGGATTAGAAAACTTAGGGAAGCGATTCAATAGGGATTTCAATATAAATTTATCTATAAATAATAGATTCTCAGAGCTTACAAGAAACATAGATTTTAAGAATAAGCTAATTTTCTGTCTTGATGACTTTTTAGAGGAAACTCATAAAGCTTTCTGGCGAGATAATGATGTAGTGGCGAAGTGTAAAAATAAGCATGAACAGTTTTACAAAGAGTTATCTGTATGGAGAGATAACCTAAGTTTTGAAGGTTCACAAGAGATTAGTACTACAGGGTTGGTCGGGAAAATAGAAAACTGTTTTACTATTTTTGAAGAAGAGAGGAGAAGAATACATGTTTCAGGCATTCCTAATAAAGAATCTAGCTCAAATCAGTATAGCAACCCAAATCTACACGAATCAGAACTATACGCAATTCGTAGAGCGATAGAAAGCTATGAACTGCTAGAAAGCAGATTAAATAGTGTCAACTTCGACTTAGTGAATTCTCCTATCTTATTAATAAATGGAGAAGCTGGTAGTGGAAAATCTCACTTATTGGGAAATTTGGCGAAAGAGCGGAATGCAAATTCTAGACCTACATTACTTTTCGTTGGGCAATTATTTCAAGGGAGCAAAAGCATTTGGGAGGATATTTTTGGCATGATTGACTGGAAGCATGGAAAATCTGCTTTTTTAGAGAATTTGGATGAAATTGGTCAGCAGACAGGAGAACGAGTTCTCATTCTAATTGATGCGATTAACGAAGGAGCTGGAAGAGAACTTTGGCGTGACCAGATTGAAAATTTCGTAAATGAGTTGAAGGATTACAAAAGTATCGCTCTTGTTCTTACCATTCGCTCTGACTACTACGAATATGTACTCCCTCAATCTTTTAGAGATAATGTAACGACTATCACACATAAAGGATTTGAAGGCTCTGAATATGAAGCTGTAAAAGCTTATTGCAACCATTATGGTTTACATCAACCAAGCATTCCACTTCTCTCGCCAGAATGTACAAACGGGTTGTTTCTACATATCATCTGCCAAGTAGCACAAAATAGAGGAGAAAAGACCTTTCCAACTGGCTTACAAGGTCAAGAAGGTATTTTTCAAGGCTACTTAAAATATATAAATCAAGCAATTGAAGATAAAAGAGAAGAATACT
>JBLIFI010000142.1:0-9918 GCA_047633715.1 Flammeovirgaceae bacterium | reverse complement strand
AAAAGAAGGCAAAAATAGTAGTTGTAAGTAGTCTCATTGTGCGCTTTTATTGAAAACAGATGCGAAAGTACGGTTAGTTTGCTTAAAAACGAAATGATTGGAGAGAAAGCTATTTATAGATAGAAAAATAGGTAGTGCGGATTCTGCAAAACCGAAACTTCTAAAACAAAAAAAAACTACCCGAAAAATTACCACAAAAGGTTAATTGTAAGTTCTTCTTCCAAGAAGAACAGAGGTATTTAGAAGCGCAACCGAACTCGACAAATTCAGAAGCGGATAGTCATTAAACTAAAAAGACTTAGTACATGACAAAATTACAAACATCTATTAGTCAGTAATTTAGATATATTTTTTAGCTGGTTACTAACTTATTAAAGTTTGATTCCTGTTTAAGAGTTTACGTTTTTTTGTCATCCTGATAGCATCGGCTACCGACTTGCGAAGGAACTATCTTGGAAATTAAGGAGATAGATGTTTCGTAAACTCAACATGAGAACATCAAAGCTTTGCTCTTAAATACATAATAATTTGATAATCAGTATTTTATTTTTGTCATGTACTAAGCTAAAAAGAGCCAATTAGTCTTCACTAATTGGCTCTTACATTATTCTCAACGAAAGTGTCTTATTCTTCTATTTTTACGCCTTTCCAGAAAGCAACTTTCCCCTCAATGTTTTTGGCTGCTTCTGTCGTGGAAGCATAATACCAAGCCGCATCAGCATTCGTTTTCCCATCTACTTCAATTGAGTAATAGGAAGCTGTTCCTTTCCACGGACAAACTGAGTTGGTTTTCGACTCTTTGAAGAATTCCTTTTTGATAGAATCGGCAGGGAAATAGTTGTTTCCTTCAATGGTAACTGTATCGCTACTTTCGGCAATTACTTGATTGTTCCAAATGGCTTTCATACTTATAAACTGTTTTGATTTCAAATTTGATTCTCAAAGTCAAAAACGATTCTATTGACTTTTCACTCCAACAACAAGAACTGCTTTTTGGTTTGGAGTGATTGGAGATGTTGTTGAAATAGGGTAGGAGGAAGGTTGAGAAAATGAAGCCTCAGTAATAATTATGATTCTTGTTGGATAGCATTCTCCTTTTCCCATTTCTTGATAATTATAAACCATAGAATGATGGAAACTCCCAAAATTATTGCCTTTTCAGTTCCATCAATTCCATTTCTGATTAATGCGTTGAACATCATGATTTGGATAATAAGATGGAAGCAAGCACTTGCCAATATTGATTTTGTCGAGTCCGCAACTTGACCAATTCCCCAACTCCCGAAAATCATCATTCCCAGAAAGAACAGGTTGTCTTCAACACTAGCGCCCTTCAAAAAAGTAAGATGCCATACGTACCACATAAATCCGATTGCCAGGTATTTTTGCCACGATTTTACTGTTTTCAACTCTTCTTGCAAATAGCCTCGCCAGCCATATTCCTCCATAATACAATAAACCAAAGTCCCGCTGACTGCTATAAATCCATAGAGGTGCGACTCCAACTCAAATTCATTTTGCACTCCAATTACTGTTAAAATAATAATTGGAATGACCGCCATTAAAAGGCTTTTGGATTTTGATGTCCCGAAAAATGTTATTTCTGAATTTCTATGTTTTTTCAGAAGCGAAATAGCCAGTAATGCACCTATCAGAACTCCACTTCCTTCAAGAAAAAGGGAAATCAGAACAAATATCCAAGTTGGTAATTGTTTCAATTGCGCTTTAAGCTCGAAAATATCAAACCTGAAAATATTAGATATGACAGTTGCAATAATGAAGAATAGCAATATTCTTTTCCAACTGATTTGATTGTTTTCAGTAATTTTTTTCATGTTTTTTTTGGGAGTTATAGAATTTATTATAGTGCTAGACATTTCAAAAAAAACGAGACCTCGGCAGCGGTGTCGATGGCGACAGCATCGGCTGTCCGATCCCAGAAAACCCTGCCGAAGGTTGGTGTTAAAGCCGTTCAACGTCTGGCAGGACCTGCGGACTCTGCCGATGGTCGGACCACAGCGATTCACTCTTGTCTAGCACTATAAGAATTTATGCAGTAGAATAGCTGTTCTTGTACTTATTGCCTGTTCATTTCAAATATAACAACAACTACCACAAATCCATCTTCAAGACCAATTTCTGCACATTCCTTATTTAATATCCAATTCCAAACTATTTTTCTTTCCTTTGTCGCAGAAATAATAAACTCCAAATTACACGATGCTCCCTTTTTTCCATAAAAAAATTATTGAAGCAGGTTTAGATGAAGTAGGTCGAGGTTGTTTGGCTGGACCTGTAGTTGCTGCTGCGGTTATTTTGCCAAAAGACTACAAGAACCCAATCCTGAATGATTCAAAAAAGATGTCTGAGAAAAACAGGGTTTTGTTGGATAAAGACATTCGAGAAAATGCCATTTCCTTTGCTGTTTCAGAAGTTTCCCATTTGGAGATTGATGAAATCAATATTCTGAACGCTTCCTTTTTGGCAATGCACCAAGCGTTAGATTTGCTGGAAACCGTTCCCGAATTCCTTTTGGTAGATGGAAACCGATTCCATCCGTATAAGGAAATTCCTTTTGAATGTGTCATAAAAGGAGATGGGAAATATATGCCAATTGCAGCTGCTTCAGTTTTGGCAAAGGTTTACCGAGATAACTTGATGCGAGAATGGGCGGAAAAGCACCCAGAATACGGTTGGGAAACTAATGTGGGTTACCCAACCAAGAAACACAGAAGTGCCATTGCAGAGTTTGGAACTACCTCAATCCACAGGAAATCATTTCAATTATTGCCTAAAGAAGTGGAGGTTGGGAAGGATAAGTGATATATAAAATTCTTGGATTCTGGTGCCAGTGTTTAGGCCTTCAAACATCTTTTCAGACTTGTCTTTCCACTATATTTTTCTGGTTCTCTGACAAATTTTGTGGAGGTCAAAAACAGCTCAGATTAGTTGTCTAATCTGAGCTGTTTTTGATGATTATCCCTTATTTCGTATTTCATGGAACACACCAATAAGAAAAATTGTCAGACAACCATTTTTCTTATATCCAAATCTGGAATTACTTATGATAAATCAAAAAAAGATAGATTACGAATGTTTTACATGCTAAAATCTATGTTCTAAACATACGCATAAACAAATACCTCTTTTTTTTGCTAAATAAAATAACAATTGCTCAATTCCGTAAATAGATTATGTTTTACTAGAATAGCTTTGAGAGGAAATCAGTTATAAACCTCTAATCCCAAAGCGATGCAATTTTCCCACTACCAACTCAATTATGTAGCTCATGGCGTTTTCGATTTACTAGAAAATGAGCTAGAACTTTCACTCAATTTGGCAGATATCCTCACCATTCTTTCTTACCAAAGAGATTTTTATGAGGAACTTAGTTTTGCCGAAAAAAGTGGTTCAAATCTTCAGCTCCTTCAATTTATCAGAATAAATGCCAATTTAGATGGGCAGACTTATTCGAGCGAGCAAATCAAAGAAGTGCTCAGAGCAGAGGAAAGGCTTCTGTTGGAGATGAATTTTGAAGAAGAATACGATTAAAGGATTTGTAGATGTACAAATTAGGATGTGCGATTTGTAACTAAAAACAGTTGAATTTTTAGTTTGAATGGAAACAGAAAACCCTTCATGCTTTCAAAACATGAAGGGTCTTTCATCTGCCAATTTACGTATTCTCAGATTTTTACATTTACAGCAATCTCAAAGCTGACATTCCGCCATCTACTCCTAAAACCTGTCCAGTAATCCAGCTGGCATCTTCTGAAAGTAGGAATTTGGCGGTGCTTGCCATGTCATTTGTTGTGCCAACTCTCCCAATCGGATGGCGTTTGGCGGAAGCTTCTTGTTTGTCTTCCGAAGAGAGGAGTTTACTTGCCAATGGTGTGTTGGTCAATGAGGGGGCAATCACATTTACGCAAACTTGATTTCCAGCCAATTCAGCTGCTAAAGATTTTGCCAAGCCTTCCAATGCGCCTTTTGCTGCCGAAATACTTGCATGGAAATTCATTCCAGAGTTCACAGCCACCGTGCTGAATAATACAATTTGTCCGCCTTTTGCTTTCTTTAAATTAGTTAGCACAGCTTGTATAACCTTAAATGCACCAACTACATTAATTTCAAAATCATTCCTCAAATCGCTGTCTTTCAATCTGTTGAATGGCTTGAGATTGATGGTTCCTGGGCAGTAAGCAAAACCGTGAAGTTCCTTAGGAAGCTCTTTTAGTTCATCGCCACTTATGTCGGTAACATCTAAGTTGAAATGCGCTTTTACTTCTAAACCCTCGGGTTTATTTCTGGAAGCAGAATACACATTTGCACCCGATTCAATCAATTTTCCCGCCAAATCATATCCAATTCCAGAGCTTGCTCCAACAATTAGTATATTCTTTCCTTCAAAATTCGCCATTATATTTTATGATTTCAGTTGTCAATTATTTGAAATCTCTAACAGAAAGTAAGGCAAAGTGTTTTGGGGTTGGAGTTGTGAGCAAGTGTTCGCTCAATACTTACAACAAAGGAATATTCGTACCATACTCTCCGAGTTGTCAAGTTACTACGAAATCAAAACAACCAAGTTGACAGTATTGAACTTTTGTAGCTACAAGATTACTTTATGTAATCTGAAAAATTACTCTTTCAGCAGATTCTTACAATAATCTAAAATCTGCTCAGTCGCTCCCAAGTTCTCTTCAATAAACTCCAAATTTTGCTGTTTTATTTCCTGTTGGAGTTTTTGGCTTTGATAAACCTCAGTAAAAACAGTTCTGAAATGTTCGGTATTGCTGATTGGAGCAGCTCCTTTTCGCTTTACCAAATCGACTGCTTCTTGAAATTTTAGGTAGTTTCTGTCTCCAAAAAACAAAGGTAAACCAAAAACACAAGCCTCTAAAGTGTTGTGCAAACCTGCGCCATAAGCTCCACCAATAAAAGCGAAATCTCCATAATAATAAAGGGAGGAGAGCATTCCAATATTATCAATAACCAACACATTTGATTGCTGAATGGTTGATAAACCTGCATCTGAAAAACGGGAAATGATTTTGTTTGAAAAGAAGCTTTCAATCGTTTTCAAGTTTTCTTCTCCAATTTCATGCGGAGCGACAATGATTTTCAATTCTTTAGAGAATTGATTCAAAACTGGGGCAATCACTTCCAAATCAGCTTTCCAAATACTTCCTAGAACTAGAGTGGGAGAGTTGTTTGTGAATTTTTCCACAATAGGAATTATTTTTCTCTGTTCACTAATCTGCTTTACTCTATCAAATCGGGTGTCGCCAGTTTTGGTGGATTGAGTAATTTTGATTGACTTGAGAAGTTGTTTGGATTTTTCAGTTTGGACAAAGAAATGGGTGATTTTCTGGAGGATTCTTCTGTTAAATTCCCCATGAGATTTGAAAAAAATCTGCTTCTCTCGGAAAATGCTGGAAAAGGAAATAACATGAATTTTGTTTCTGTCAAGCTCCGAAATGTAATGATGCCAAAACTCATATTTCACGAAAAAGGCAATTGTTGGCTTTGTGATTTCCACAAAGCTTTTGGCATTGCCTGCGGTATCTAAAGGCAGATAGAAAATCCAATCTGCGCCAGCATAATTCTTGCGAATTTCGTAACCGCTTGGCGAGAAGAAAGTAAGCAAGATTTTGAAGTGCGGGAACTCTGTACGAAATGCTTCAATCACAGGTTTTCCTTGCTCAAACTCTCCCAAAGAAGCGCAATGAAACCAAGCAATTTCTTGCTCATTCTCCAAAAAAGCTTCTTCTAGTTTTTCAAAAATGCCTTTTCTGCCTTCTCGAAATAATTTAGCTTTCTCATTGAATGGAGCAAATGCCCGAATGGCGATTCCATAAAACCAAATTCCCAAATCATAGAATAATTGCATCATTTGGTAAAGTAAATGGAATTCTAGTTTTGGTGCAAAAGAATTGTTTCAAGTCCGATTGACAGACTCTATTTTTCCAAATCTTTTAACCTCGAAGAAAGCACACGCATTTCTTGTTGAATTTCACTTTCACGAGTCATTAAATTGGATTCTACGCCATCGAGTAGAATGGTTTCGAGGTTTTCCATTCGCTTTTTCATTTCATCCATTTCGCCATTGTTCGCTTTGGAAGCTTTTGAGCTGATGTTTACAAACTGTTCTTTTTGTTTCCCAAAGAAACCTATTTTCTTTTTTGGTTCATCCACAACGCCCAATCCAAGGCGTATTTTGTCTCTCTCCAAATTCATTCTTTTGGCTTTCAAAAATGTGGCGGAAATAATGGCGGTAATTGATACGATTAAAATGACGGGTTCCATAGTTTTGCTAGTTTAATTTGACGTTCTTTCTCTTATTGATTGCATAAATTAGAGATTTTTAACTGAATCTGACAAATTGACCTCTGTTTTACACCATCGGCAAAAATAAGATTTTAATGAATCCATTCTACTTTTAGCGCAGTCGCTTCTATGCCAATTTCGCTGAAAAAATGTAGCCAATCGAGTTGTTGGGCAGAAAGCGTGTCTTTTGGAGATTTTACTTCAACAAACTGGTAAGAATCATCATCGTAAATGAACAAATCGGGGAAGCCTTTGGTGTGTTCCCTTACATTTTTAGCCATTTTCAATAGTGTTTTTTGAAGTTGTTCCACTTCTAGTTTTTGAATGTAAATATGAATTCCTTCTAGTAAATTAGCTTGCCAGCCCACCATAGTATTGAAAATCCCGTATTTCTTATCGAAATTATCCCAAATCAACTCCCGTGTTTTTTCTTCATCATTAAGTATTTCCAAGCGTTCCAAAATCTTAGCTTCTCGCTTTAAGTAAAATTCAGGTTGATATAAATCGGAAGGAACTCGCTGAAATGGATTATGGATACTTTTGGTTTCTGACTCAAATAACAAATCCCAAAAGAATAACCCGAAAAAGCCTCGCCAAATCCCATTTTCTGAACGGAACCCATTTTTCCCTTGCTTTATATAATGTTGCAAAACACCATGTTCTACCTGATGAGTATAAGTCGCCCCAATTTGGCAAACAGGAGCGGTTTTTAAATAGGCAGTTGTGGATTTTACTTTTTTGTGTTTCACCCGATTTACGAAATCTATCGCAAAATACTTTTCATGTGCATTTTGCGGATTTTGCTCAATCAATTGGCAAAGGGAAATTGCTTCTTCCGTACGTTTCTGCTTTTGCCGAATCCGTACTTGCCTTTCTCGTGCAGGGGAACTTTGTGTATATTCATAAACCTCGAACGCTTCGTCTAGCTCTTCTGCTTTCTCCAAAAAATCGCCCAATCGGGAAATCAGTTTATCATATAAACCAAAAGCTAAATGGCTCAATGTTTCTCTTTCGGGAAGCCATTCTTTGAAGGCTTCAAATAGCTGTTGGGGTGAAAGCACTTCTCTGAGTAGTTTGAATTGTCGGTAAGTTTGTGCCACAGCAAACTTGTCATCTGCATCTTTCCGAGTGTTGAAATAAGGAGTGAAATCAGTTTCCTCAAAGTCTTCATATTTGGAGTTGCCCAAATCTCGAATCACAAACTCGGTCATGTTTCGGTGGAGGTTTCCGAAATAGAGGAAAAGCAGGAATTGAGTAATTTCCGCAAAACCTTGGGCAATAATGTATTCTGTTAATGTGATTTCCAGCTTGAAATCCTCAAAACTCACATTCTCTAACACAAAACTGAGTATTTCCTCTTTTTTGGATTGAGAAAAGCCTTTGGGAATTTCGGCAACCTGTTTTTTTGCGATTTTTGCCAGTTCAGGCTTTGTGAAAAGTTGTCCTATTTCTTCAAAGTGTTCCGCAGAAACATACTCCAATGAAATTATAAAGTGTTTTTGGATGAGTTCCTGCCACACTTCTTCGGAAATATTTATCTCTTCATAAGAAAATTTATTAGCTCGGAAAAACCGCTTACTTCGGTTCATCATTCTCAAATAAAGACATTGCGCATCTTCCGAAAGCTGACCGAATGCAGTAATGAATTGAATTTCCTTCTCCTCCAGAATATTCCCATACATGTTCTCCACAAACTCCAACAAAGACTTGAAGTTGTCGAGATAGTATTTTGGTGGTAATTCTATTGGGAATTCAGGCTTCAAGTATTTTGGGTTTTTAATGAGCAATTGTGTGTGAAATTAGCAAGTAATTGTCAGAATGATTCGCCAAAAACTAGCTTTCCCTTTATCTATTTTTCTATTTATTCTTCCAAAGCAAAAACTTGATTGTCGAAAGGGGCTTTTGTTGGAGTTTTTATTTTGATGAATGCATGCCCTGAAGATTGATGGCAAGCATTACAGGTTCGCAACATTTTTTCATAGGCAGGAAGGAAGTTGTTCAATTCCCTAGATTTTACTGCTTTTTCTAACTCATGCAAAGGCTTGTTGCTCATAGTTTTTGCTAAACTACTGATGTTAATTCCCTCGTCATAAATTTCACGAGAAGTAATTTCCTCCAAAGTTTCCTCCAACTCATGCGTATAGAAATCTGCCAATTCCCAATTTGAAAGACTTCCTGCAAACCACAGCTTGCTGAAATATATTTGCATTCTGCCCATAGCAACTGCTAATTCATATTCTTCTTCGGAGTTTGCTTTTTCCAAAGATTGGATTTTATTGCCAAGTTGTTCGTTTTGCGATTTGAGTTCGCTTAATTCTATTTGGCTATAAACGGCAAGTCCAAAAGCGAGTGCGCTTAATATGAGTAATGCGTATTTCATATAATGAATTTTGTTGGTTTGATTGGAAGGCATAGACAATTACATCTTCTCAGGTAATTTTTAATATTATCTACTTATGTTACGCAGAAAAAAATCAGGTTTTGTCGTAGTAACTTGCTCGACTCGGAGAGTCAAGGTACAGTATGATTTCGTACCACGACTCTCTGATGGGACTTGCCTTCAAGTCGTTCAGGTATTACGTCTTTGTGTGTTTAGATAACAAATACTAAAATCGCACTAAAAAATCAAATTCTTGCGTAACATCAGTTATCTAATATTTATCGAACTTCAAATGTATTCTACAACTTGGGAATTGTGAATTTCTATATCACAAAAAGAAACCCAAGCCGAAAGAGTATCTTTAAGCTTGGATTCTTTTGATGCAGACATTATTCTCCTAAAATCTAATTACTCAAGTTCATTTTCCCCAAACGCTTCACTTCTTTCATCACAATTTGCTCCAAAGCCTCTTTGGAAGCATTTCTACTTTTGAAAATCAATCGGTGCTTCAAAATGGCTGGAGCGAGTTGCTTCAAGTCATCTTCCACCACATAGTTTCTGCCGTTTACTAATGCAAAAGCTTTCAAGCATTTCAAGAAAGTGATTCCACTCCGAATAGATGCACCCAATGAAATTCCTGCGTGTTCTCTCGTTCCTCGAATGATATTTTTTACGCTGATAAGCAGTTCTTCGTGCAAATGAACTTTCTTGGCTTGGGCTTGTAAATCCAACACATCTTGCTCGGTAATTACTGGCGATGTTGTATTTTCGAATTTCTTAATTCCTAAGTAGTTCTGATAAATATCTAGCTCAACTTCCTCGCTTACATAACCAAAACTAACTTTCATGTAAAATCGGTCGAGCTGTGCATTCGGAAGCGGATAAGTGCCTTCCATCTCAATCGGGTTCTGCGTAGCGATTGTGAAAAATAAATCACTTAGCTTATAAGTCGTATCTCCAACCGAAATCTGATTCTCAGCCATACACTCCAACAAAGCTGACTGCACTTTTGGGGAAGCACGGTTAATTTCATCGGCAAGGAGGATGTTAGTGAAAAGCGGCCCACGCTTGAAAACAAATTCCTTGGTAGAATCATCATAAATATGGCTACCAATCAAATCCATCGGTAATAAATCGGGCGTGAATTGCACACGCTTAAATAAGGAATTGTCTTTTTCAGAATCTCCACTACCAATGGAAGAAGCCAAAGT
>JBLIFI010000141.1:0-9923 GCA_047633715.1 Flammeovirgaceae bacterium | reverse complement strand
CTAACAAATACCACAGAAACCTGATTCGGAATGAGATTATTCCCCTGCTCAAGAAAATAAATCCGAGTTTGGAGAAAACTTTTGTGCAAACCAGTTCCAAACTCCGTTCTGTCAAGCAAATTACTGATAGTGAATTGCTTACTTTTCAAAATAGAATAGTAGAATTGAAAAATGGAAAGATGGAGTTTTCCATTCCCAAGCTTTTGGGCGAGGCAGAATATGGTTTCAAACTCTATGAATGGCTGAAAAACTACGGCTTTACTTTCTCGCAAGTTACCGATTTGACAAATTCACTTTCCGACTCGGAAGGCAAGAAGTTCGTTTCCAATTCCCATGAAATTCTCAAAGGCAGGCTTTATATTTTCTTGCGAAAACTGGATAACTCCTCGAGCAGAAAGAAAACAAGTATTTCAGATAGAACCATAGAAGTTGCCTTTGACGATAAATTATTGTTGCTTTCTCGGGTAACTAATCAAGGTTTCAAAATCCCTAGTTCACAAAATAGTGCCTGTCTGGATTTTGCCAAACTCACTTTCCCGCTCACACTCCGACCATGGAAACAAGGCGATTCTTTTCAGCCATTGGGAATGAAAGGAAGAAAGAAAGTGAGCGATTTCCTAATTGATTCCAAAATTCCACTCCACCAGAAAGAGGAATTTTGGGTATTGGAGTCGGCTGGGGAAATTGCCTGGCTCATTGGTTTACGAGTGAGTGAAAAGTTCAAAATTACCCAATCCACCAAAACAGTTTATCAGGTCGATTTCCAAAACCCTGTGTACTTTCCGCTTCATTGATTTTTATGACAAAAAAGTTAGTTTGTTATTATACTCTCGGTTTTGGCTGTCCTAACTATAATTTCAAACCAGATTTTATGAAAATCGTAAAAATCACACTCATTCCACTATTCGTTTCCACAGCAGTATTCTTCCAATCAGAGAAGAAAATGATGTCCTCAATTCACACGCTGATTTAATCTACTCTTTCCAAAGCGCCTAAATCTGGTTGAGAATCTCGAGGTTTCCCTTCCAAATCGAAAATATAGTTAAGTTGCAAGCCTATATTTTGAGCAGGACTGAGTGTGTCGAGCGAGAAATTAGACTCTCTTGGCTCAATAAACAATGGATCAGTATTGATTAAGTTCCCATTGATATCTAATGTGGAAAGCTGTGTCTTGAAAATATTGTTTTGGAAATCGAAAACTACCGAAGAACTGGAGACTGGTTCGGGTAATTCAAATTCCTCTTCTAAATTTCCCCACACAATATTATTTACCATGCGCACATTCAAATCTCCTTCAATAAGTCTTTCTCCTGTTTCTTCCTCCAAAATCACGAAATTACCCAGTACAATTTGGGGGTTCTCCCGAAAGAAGTTGAATGAGTAATTGGCAAATGTATTATGTTCAAAAATATAATTGCCGCCTGCCACACAGAAAACAGTTCGTTCAATACAATTGGAAATACGTGAGTTTTCCATGGTTAAATCTGCTCGGAAACAGGCAATTCCAGAGAAAGCCATATTCTCAATAATGGTTTGCCGAACTGTGATTTCCGCACGCTTGTTTGGGTCGGAAGAAGGGTCTGCAAAAATACCGAAAGTACCATTTTTGATTCTCGCTCCTTCAATCAAGTTCCCTCGGCTGTTTCCCGTGAAAACAATTCCGCCCCATTGTCCCAACGCTCGGTCAAAAGGCGGGTCGAGCCTCGCACTTTGGAAAACTACCATGCTGTCGGGTTTTCCCAGAACTTCCAATCTTCCATCTACCAGAAAATTTGAACCAGGGTTGAGATAGATTTTTGTGCCTTCCTGAATAGTAAGCAAGCAAGCAGCATCTACTAAAACATTATTGAAAATGACATACGGCTTTTCAGAATTCCAGACTGTGTTACAGTCAATTACAGAATCTCTCAGGAAGTTAGCATCTTGCCCCCAGGCAATCAGTTTCACATCTTGAAAGTTCCCATTGGTTTGGAAAGTGACAGAATCTCGCACCACAAAAGGCATATTCTGACTCATTGGGTCAATCTTTACTTTTACCAAAACCAGCAAACTGTCTTCTCCCAAAACTCTTACTTTATCTAATTCATTGCTTTCCCTTCCGTTTATGATGAGGGAATAGGGCGAGCTTGCCGTATTCCCCAATCTGATTTGCGTGATTTCCACCGCATTTTTATTCGGATTATACACTTTAAAGCGTTTGGTTATGCTCCCAATACTCGTAAAAACCGTATCAAAAAAAACCGTATCTGCGGAGAATGTAAGATTTGTAGAACTGTCAGTAATCAGTTTTTCTTCTGTCAATTCGCAGGAGAAAGCGATTGTAGCAATTGCCAAGAAAGAACAAAGTCGGATGAGTGTAGCAGAAAATTGATTCATAGAAAAGTAAAATAAGTAATCTAGCTTAAATAATTACACATTTTGAGTTCTTGATAATCTCATTTAAAGCCAGATACAAAAGGGTGCGACCCTTCGCCAGTAAATAGCACAACGTGCTTAATTTAATCTCAAAGTTAACCAAGATTTTGGGGAATCTTTAGAATGGATTCAATAACAATTTGAACCCGTTGAAAATTAGCATTCTCCATGCCCATGAACCCAAAAAGTTCTTTACCTGAATTATCAGTTAAAGAACTTTTTTAGTATTGTAGTTTCTGCCCTAACTAGATTTTTACTCCCACCACGGTAATGTCATCTCTTTGCGGGGTTTCTCCCATATGCTTGTAAAGAACAGATGCCAAAGCTTCTTTTTGCTCGTTCATATCCATAGCGGAATTTTCTTGGAGTGTATGTTTGAATTTCATAGAACCCAATTTTCGGTTATCATTATTATTCTGGTCTGGTAAACCGTCTGAACTGAGGTAAAGCATACTTCCATTTTCCAAAATAACAGTCTCGTTGGTAAATGGTCTATATTTCTTCATCACTCCGCCAATTCCTTTGTTTGTTCCTTTGATTTCTCGTAAAGTGTCGGTGTCTTTCTCCATATAATACAACGGACGCTTTGCTCCTGTGTAGGTGATTTTGGATTTTCCTTCTCCTTCGGCTTCAATTAAGCAAAGGCAAACATCCATTCCATCGTCATTGGCACTTTCTCTTTGTCGGAGTTCATTTACTACACTTGAATGAAGGAATTCCAAAATCTCGGCAGGAGCATATACATCGCTTCTGGAGATAATATCATTGAGAAGGGTTGAACCAATCATACTCATAAATGCACCTGGCACTCCATGACCCGTACAATCAACTACAGCTACATAAGTCTTGTCTTTTCTTTCTTCATCAGGAATGTGAGATGGCAACTTGTCGGCAGGAATGTGCATAAACCAGAAGAAATCTCCAGAGACAATATCTTTCGGGTAATAAAGCACAAAATGCTCTTTCAGCACCTTGTCCATTTTAGCCTTACTAGGCAAAATCGCTTTCTGAATAGTTTGAGCGTATCGAATACTATCTGTAATATGCTTATTCTTATCCTTGATAATATCGTAAGCTTGTGCATTATCTAAGGCAATGGAAATGTAAGAGGCCAATGTTTGGAGAATTGTCAAATCCTTATTGGAATAGGCATCTTTCTGGTCACTTTGAACAGTAATTACCCCAATTGGTCGTTTTTCGGTTGCCAAGGGAATGTAAACTGCTGACTTCATAATGCCTTTAGTTCTCATTT
The DNA here is from genome assembly GCA_047633715.1 of Flammeovirgaceae bacterium. Taxonomy (GTDB): domain Bacteria; phylum Bacteroidota; class Bacteroidia; order Cytophagales; family Flammeovirgaceae; genus JBLIFI01. The sequence continues at coordinate 6,256 of JBLIFI010000141.1, read as the reverse complement.
CTGGTCTCCAATCTACATAATCTTTGTAGTCTTCAGCAAAATCACCAATCATGATTTGCCTCCTTCTATTGAAAGCCCAAACAGGTAAGCTATTCTCATCAGAAAGTAAATCATAATGGTAAGGCATTGTTTCTCCGCTCTCAATTGCGCCTCTAAAATCTATGATTTGAGCATCTTCCTTATAAATCCCCAATCCAAGTGATGTAGTTGGCATAATTGAGCCTACATATTCGTAAACTGTTTTTGTTACTGCCTCAATATCTAACGAAGCGGTGATTTTCTGCCCAATTAAACTAATCAGTTTAATGTCTTTATAGGCTCTTTCGAGTTCTACTGTCTGTTCAGTAATCTGTTTATTCTGTTCTTCAATCTGTTGGTTTTTCGTACTCAGTTCTTCATTGATACTTGCTAGGTTCTTATTAGATTTAGTTTTTTGAGCCAATACAACACCAATAATTGCAACCAAAACAACAAATAACCCTAATCCTATAATATAAAACAGCCTTTCACCTTTCAACTTCTGGCTCTCCAAGTCTTTCACTTGTTGACTTAGTTCCATTTTACCAATCTCCTCCTCCTTCTCTTTGAGTTCTTTAGCTTGGATTTCTCTTTTCTTGCTTTCTAATTCTCTCTCCTGCTCTGAGATTTGCAATTCCCTAGCACGAGATTCTGTTGCTAATCTTGCTTGGTTGAGTCGTAAATCTTGTAATTCCCTTGCTTTTTGGAGTTCTTTCTGCTCTAACTTGGCAACTTCTAGTTCTTTATTCCTGATCTCTATATCTTTGTTTTTTTCATTCAGCGCAAGATTCAGCGCAAGTTCTTTTATTTTCTTGTCTGCTTCCAGCTCTCTTTTCTCAAGTTCGAGAGATTTCATTTCTTGCTCCAACAATCTGTTTTTCAACTGCTGCTCCTCTTTTCCTACTTGGAGTTGTTGTTGCTTAATTTGCTCCTGCTTTATTCGTTCCAACTCAATAATATCATCTTTTACAGCTGCGTATTTTTGGAAGTATTCAAGTGCCTTTCTATTATTTTTCTGTTTTTGATAAATTTCCGACATTCGCTTATAACTTTTTCCCAAAATTTCCTTGTCGTCTTCTTGGGCAGACAAGTCAATCGCCTTTTGGGTATAAGTTATCGCATTCTGATAATCTTCAAGCCCGTAATAAATTGTGGTAATGTAATTGGCAGTTCTAGCCATTTCTTTCACATTTTTCTCTACTTCTAAAATGCCCATGGCGCCTTTAAAATATCTTAGGGCACTTTGGTAATCTCTCATGGTTTGGTAAATCACACCCATGTTTCGCATAATTACCACATTGTCTTTTGGGTCTTTATCCAGAGTTTTATTCAGCTCCAATGCTTGCTTGAAAGATTTTAATGCTTTCGAGTTTTGATCTAGTTTTTTGTAGATTGATCCTATATTATTGTAATAGGTGGACATTCCCAGTGAATCGCCCAATGCTTTTTTGATATCTAGGATTTCTAGATTATATCTTAACGCAGATTCATAATCGTTGAATTGGGTATAAATATTGGCGATATTCCGAAGGGCAGACACAGCAGTACTATTATTGCCAACCTTATTTGCCAACTCCAACTGCTTTTGATACTCCTTTAATGCCTGCTCCAAATCCCCAGCCCTGTAGAAGGATAAAGCCTTGTAATTCAAATTATTAATCATTTGCTCGGTATCTCCAAGCTCCTTGTGTAATTCGTAGGCATTATCGAAAAACTCCTCTGACTTGCCGAAAACATTCCAGTCTTGGTAGAGAAATCCCATTTCCACATTCGCATTTGCCATAAATCGTTTATTCCCTAAAGACGTAGCTTTCTCAAGTGCTTGATTATAGTTGTCGAGTGCTCCTGCAAACTTTTTCTCTCCTTTATAAGCTTTGCCAATTACTAAGTAGCTGTCCATCTGAGCTTGCTTATTCTTTAACTTTTCGGCAATTCTCAACGCCTGAGTGGCGTATGAAATAGCAGAATCATTCTTTGCCAAATTGATGTTGGCAAGTGCAATTTGGTTCAAATAAACCACCTTTAAACTATCATTGTCTGTAGATTGAAGTTTGCGGAGTAGCAATGTTAAGTTGTCTTGTCCTCCACTTTCTGAAATGGAGAAGAAGCAGACAAATCCGATAGCGAATAGTGTCAGAAGGGATATAATTTTTCTTAGGATAGCCATATAAGAATGCTATATTTGTTTACTTGCTAAACGCAGGCATTTCAACAAATAATCTTTTGAAAGTCAAAATTTCGATGAAAATAGTTATATTTTGGATAAATATAGCCTTATTTAGGGTCTCCGCAAAAAAAAAGTACGTTTGCAGGATATGAATCTGACATAAAAAAGAGTTGACTGAGATATTTGTGAAATAAACTCAGAAATAAAAGGCGTCAGAATGGAGTAAATTGCAGCATGAATTTTTTCAAAATAAGCCTACTTTCTATCAACAGCTCGGGAAAAATAGCTCGTAAAAAGTAGATTTATTTTTATAGGGCTTGATTGAATAGACTTCAATTTTTAGGGTAATAAAAACAAATTATTATGGCAAAATACAGATTCCGAATAGGACCGATTCTCCCTAAATTACCAAAAATAAAAGCTCCTAGGTTGCTCAATCGCTCAGTAACTCCTGTTTCTGAAGATGGCGAGGCTTCTCAGCGCAAAATCCCTGTTAAGATATTCAGAAAAGACCCATTTGGGAATGTGGTTATCTTGAAACGAATGTTGGTAAGTGCTTTGGCAATGTTCACTTATGGCAAGTTCAACCTGATTAACAAACTCCAGATTGAGGGGACTGAGTATCTGGAAGAACTCCCACAGAAAAATGTGCTTTTCATCTCCAACCACCAAACCTATTATGCTGATGTAATGGCATTATATCACATTTTTTGTAGTGTGAAATGGCATTTCCGAAACAGCATCAAACTGCCACTCTATTTGTTGATGCCCAGAGCAAATATATTTTATGTGGCTGCCGAGGAAACTATGAAAAATAGCGGTTTCTTTCCGAAGATTCTTTCTTACACAGGAGCTGTAACGGTAAAGCGTTCATGGAGACAGCAAGGAAAGGATGTGGCGAGAGGTGCAGATACAAATGCACCAGAAAAAATCAAGAAAGCTCTTGAATATGGTTGGGTAGTTACTTTCCCACAAGGTACAACTAGTCCTTATGCACCTGTCAGAAAAGGGGCCGCTCACCTTATTAAAGAATATAATCCGATTGTGATTCCCGTTCATATTGATGGTTTCCGAAGGGCGTTTGACAAAAAAGGATTGCGATTTAAGAAGCGTGGAGTAAACCTGAAAATCAAATTCCATGCGCCATTAGAATATTCGGAATCCGACACTTTGGAGGAATTGACTAAGAAGATTACTACGGCAATTGGTCAGGAGGAGTTTCCAAAAGATGATATGGATGAGAAAAACACAGAAAAAGGGAAGGAATAAATAGAGGTTAGATACGCCAACATTATATTCATGTGTTGCTATTTTCAAATCATCGAATTTCAGTTGCTCTTCTAATTAATCCCTCCCATGATGATGACAAGGGAGGGTAAATTAGAAGAATATTGCTAGTGAAACGTAAGTTTTGTCGTTTGTTTACTCATAAATAATCTTCTCATTTTTCCTGAAATCGTGCAAAGTCAGTAATCTTAATCTGTAATAAGCCTCCCAAAATTGGCGAAGTGCATCCAAATAACTTCGCTTGCTTCGGTCTTTTTGTTGGAGCGTGAGGTTGAGGTCGGTTACGCTAATTTTGCCCACCAAATAGCGTTTATTAGCAATATTATAACTTCTTTGGGAAACATCTTCTGCCCGAGCGGTGGAAACTAACCTTTGTCGGAAAATCTCGAATTGGCGCACCAAAACCATAATCTCCTGCTCAAACTGGATTTTTTCTTGGTCAACCGTGTTGTTAATCAATTCCTGATTTGCCAAACTCGTTTGCATTCTCGCTTTCTGCCTTCCCCAATCCATAATAGGAATTTGAAAACCTAAAGCCACTTGCTGTTGCTGTTCCGCATCTTTATAAGCTCCTGAAAGTGAGCCTGCTTGCTGATTCAATCCAAACTGACCGAATAAATTCATCTGCAAACCATTCTCTCCTTTTGCTCTTGCAACTATCCTTTCCGCCTCTAATTTCCGCCTTTGGAAACTCAAAAAGGCAGGTCGGTTCTGACTAGCTTCTTGCAAGGCGACTGACTCCTCTATTACAAACTGCGGAGTTTCTTTTGGAACAGCCAAATTTATTTTTTCGTTATTAATATTACCAATAAACGAGTTCAAGCTCAAAGCAGCCGTTTCCATATCCAACCTGGCACTAGAGAGTTCTTGCTCAGCAGTTACCACATTCAGTTCTAGTTGGAGAAGTTCGTTTTCGGCAATTTTTCCTAAGCTATATCGCCCGTTGGCAATTCGGAAAATGGTATCATTGTTTGCCTTGTTGAGCGTGGCGATTTGGTAATTCATTTGCGCTAAAAGCAATCCAAAGTACAATTCAGTTGCTCTCAGAGCAATTCCTTCCATTTCCTCATTGTAAGCCCGAACAGATTCATCGTAGCGAATTGGCTCAATTTTCTTGTCCCATTTCAGTTCGTTGAACTGAAAAAGCGGTTGGTTTACCGTAATTACCAATGGCGAAGAAGCATATTGTGTTTGTGTCTTTAGCGTGTCAAAGTAGAAGTCGTTTCTTCTTAATGTTGACCCTAAAGTAACCGTTCCGCCAGTTAAGGCAATTGATTGAGTCAAACCTAAGCCAATATCATTTGATAACTGGTTTCTACCTGCAAAAATATCTCCTTCCGAGGTGGAAATCACTCGGATATCTTTGTAATAATTCGGCAAAGTGCCATTCAACCTCAACTGCGGGCTGTAATTAGATTTGTAAACTCGGTATTGCCAGTAGCGGTTTTTCTTCCTGTTTTTTGCTGCCAATCCGCTTAAAGATTTATCCTGTGCCAAATCAATCACCTGTTGCAAAGTGTATTGCGTTTGTGCCTGAGCTTGGTTCGGTTGGAGTTGGCAGAATAGAGCAATTAGGAATAGGTAAGTGAGTTTGTTCATTGTTTAATAGTAGTTAGTAGTTAGTCCAAAGCCCAAAGCAGATTTAAATTTCTCATCTTTTGACCAAGAACCACTATTGCATTTCTATATTTAAATTTTGTATTCCGTTCTTTATGAGATGTGAATTTAGACTAAAACCATCTATTCAGAGGGTCGAATACCACTCCGAGGGACTTCGTTAATTTTCATCTGCTTCTTTTCTCCTTTGCTTAAGACTTTGGACTAAAGACTCAATATAGGTTACTCATACCTCAAACAATCAATCGGATTTTTTTCAGCTGCTTTTTTGGCTGGGGCAATTCCGAAAATCAATCCAACTCCTGCCGCCACTACAAAGGAAACGACTACGGAGGCTGCGGAAATCACTGTGGGAATTTCTGCAATATTGGCGATGATGAATGCCAAGCCAATGCCCAAAACAACTCCAATCACTCCACCCGAAAGGCTTATAAGCATAGATTCAAATAGGAATTGGAGAATAATATCGGCTTTTTGCGCTCCCAAAGAAAGTCGCAAACCAATTTCCTTAATTCGCTCCAAAACCGAAGCGAGCATGATATTCATAATTCCGATTCCACCCACCAAAAGCGAGATGAAGGCAATGGCGAAAAGCACGTAATTAAAAATCTCATTAGTACGCTGCTGTTGTTCGAGCAAAAGTATGGGTACTTCAATTTCATAATCCACTACGCTGTAGTGTCTGCGTTCTAACATTCTGGAAATAATTTCTGTGGTGGGCATTAAGTCTTTCGCTTCTCCCATTTGAACCACTATTTTATCAAGTTGGTGGTAGTTGACAGCTTGTTTCTGCTCTAATTCTGCATCATTCCCATTTCTATTATTATTTCGGGAGGCTTTTTGCAACATCAATTTCGTTACTAAAGACCTATTTTTATAACGAACCAAAATGGTTTGGAGTGGCGTGTAAACATCCATATTGAAATTTCGGATTCCCAACTTTTCAATACTTCGGTCGGAAACATTCCGCCTTTCCAGTACACCAATAATAGTGAGCCAATGAGGCCCGCATTTAATTTTTTTTCCAATTGGGTTTCTCCCGCTGAAAAACTTGGTTTGAATATCTCTACCAACTACACAAACTTGCTCGCCAAAAGCTCGGTGCTTTTCCTCAAAAAAACCACCTCTTTCTAAACTCAGATTGAAAATTTCAAAATAAGCATTATT
>JBLIFI010000140.1:0-9941 GCA_047633715.1 Flammeovirgaceae bacterium | reverse complement strand
CTGTATTCTTCCATATCATATTCCCGAATATCAACTCCATCCAATAAAATTCTACCTTCGTTTGGGTCATAAAGTCGGGCGAGTAATTTTACTAGAGTGGTTTTTCCTGCGCCATTCTCTCCAACCAAAGCTAGTTTTTCTCCTACTTTTAGCGTGAATGATAAATGCCTGTTTGCCCAAATTTCCGTGTTTGGGTATTTAAAGCCTACATTTTCAAACACAAAACCTTCTTGAATTTGAGTGGGAAGTGCCAATGGGTTTTTCGGGGAATGAATCGCTGGTTCGATTTCTAGAAAGTCGAAAAAGTCTTGGAGATAAAGTGCACTTTGAGCAATGTTGGAAAAACGAGAGAGAACTCCCTGCAACAAATTCCGCATTTGGTTGAAAGAACCCGCTAAGAAGGTCAAACCGCCAATAGTGATTTCCCCAGAAATGGTTTGGATAATGATGAAAACATAGGCTATGTAATAGCCCACATCTCCTAAGCTATTGAAAATAAGGGCAAACCCTGCTCTTTTGGTAGCTAGCTTTTTATTCGCATGATAATAATTATCGGCTACTTTGCTGAATCGCTCTTTTAGAAAATCTGCCAAGCCAAAAATCTTGATTTCCTTGGCAGTTTCATCGGAAGCTCCGATATAGCGGAGATAATCTAGTTCTCGCCTTTCGGGTGTCCAACTGCGAACGAGTGAATAAGATTGCTGATTGAAATAGGTTTCGCTGAGGAAAACTGGCAAAACCGCCACAACCAAAATGAGAATTAGCCAGGGGTTGAAGGCAACTAATCCGCCTGCTAAAAATACAATCGTAATCAAATCTTGCGCTTGTGTTAAGGCATCGGACATAAGTACAACTCGGCTGGTGGTTTGCCTTCTGGCTCGTTCCAATTTATCATAGAAATTGGAGTCTTCAAATTGAGGTAAATCCAAAGTGGCGGATTTCTCAATGAGCATAATAGATGTTTTGTTGGCAAATAAATCGCCCAAAAGAGCATCCAACAAACTAATTCCCCGACTCAGAATGGCTGAAAAAAGCACCAATCCGAACTCGAAAGCGATTAGCTTCCACAAATAATCTCGATTGGCGTCCTCTGCGGAAAGCCTAATTACTTCATCAATAATCAGCTTGCCGATATACAGAATTGCCAATGGCAAGCCTGATTTACATAGCCTCAACAACACATTCCCAAAAGCCATCAAAGGGTTGGTTGCCCATATTAGCTTGAAAAATTTCGGCAAGGTTTTGAGTGCAGAGAAATTCTCTCGGAAGCTTAATTTTTCATCTGCTTTTTTTGGAGGAACTCCTCTTATTATTTTTTTACTCATCTGTTTGTTTAGTAAAATTTAATTGGTATAAGTTAGGGAAACATGAGTTAAGAGTAAATGGTTATAAAATGTCAGTATTTTATAGCTGACTTCATAGGTCGCATCTCATTTTGTCGTAATAAATTAAAATACACTCTTTAAATGAAATAATGGAGTATTATGAATGCTAGATTTCTAATAAACCCAACGTCTGGCAGGGTTTTCAACCTCTGCCAGCGTATGTTTTTTTAGTGTGCGATATTTTGAGATGAGCCCACTTCATACTACTATATATTTTTCATTCTCCTCGGAGCCGATAGCACCCGCTACGGGTCGCATCGGATTTGAGAAGTTGAAGGCAACTCCCACAGAGAACTGTCAGAACTGAGGTTCTGACAGGCACAATTTTACTTTTGTATAGTAGTATGATTATTTGTACTGTCTTTCTTACGTCTCGATCGGTAGCCGATGCTATCAGAGAGTCGAGGTACGGTATTACTATCTGAAAGAAGTTTCAAGTAATTTCATAAAGAGCCTTTTTTGTTTATAGGATTCTAGCCAACATCGCAACTAGCCGTCCGCATTTAATTTTGGGGAAATGAAACGGGTGTACGTCTAAATGCAGAAAAGAGTCTTTGCGTATAATGCTTGCCTTTGGATATAAGGCACAAGTGGACACTTGCGCTATATTTAGTTTGATTATTTTTTTGAAAACTGCATTTAGACGTGCACCCAATGAAACTGGAATTGAGTCTGGAGTTTGATGGGCTGAAACCCTCGGAGTGGTCGGTTTTACAATGTTTGGTTGGAGTTAATAGCAAGCAACCTTTTACACTATTTTTTCAGTACATGGGTTTCCTAGTGGTTGGGTTTGGTGTGGAAAGCTTTCAATTGGTAAACAATTCCCCAAAATTGGCGGCACACGACTGACTATCTTAATTCCCATTATTATATGGGGGAGTTTTCGGAAAGACAGATTTCTTCTCATCAATGGGCAATCTGCGAAATCCAACAAAAAAATGCTTGAAAGCTACGTAGCACGAGTTATGTGGTATGTAATTCTACTTTAAGACTCTGCTGTTCTCCACTAGCTGAAGCTAGTGGCAATTGAATCAGGATTTCAAACTTTCATTAAAAGGACTTCTACCATTCAATTACGCCCATCTTAGGAACGGTTCTAGTTAGAGTCTTAAAGTAGAAGTAGTAGAGCTTTGTGAACTCTTTCTCCTTTTGACTTAACACTGCTTAACCTAGTTTACCAGCCATTTAACTATGTGGCTTTCCTTCTCAAAGTAGCTTTGTATCATCAGCAAAATCAATAGTTGATGATTCTTTTTTATTCACTCAAAAAACAAAAGCTATGTTGAGATTCACGAAGAAATTTATTTTAGGCATTTTTATTTTAGGCACTTTTGCTACTGCGCAGGCCCAAGAGAAAAAGGTTGAAAGCAAGCATGAAAACTATATCAAAATTATGATTTTGGGGAAAGATGGGAAAACGCATTCCATTGATGAGAAGTTTGAGGGAGAATTGCCTGCCAATGTAAAAAAGAAGCTGGAGGAATTGCAAGCTCAGTTAAAGGCAGAGGGCAAAGATTTCAACTGGAGTTTTGAAGATGGGAAATTTCGAGTTGTGAGCGGAAACAAGATTGAACTAAAGAATGATGATGCTTCTGGCGCAATTAAAAAGATGATTACGATTCACAGTACAGGAGATTCAGATATTTTCACGAAAGAATTTGATGGGGAAATGTCGGCAGAATTGAAAAAGAAAATAGAAGAGCTGAAAGCAAAAGGAATCGATTTGGATATTGACCATATTACCAAGTCTATGAAAATCTCTACTGATGGAAAGTTCGATTCATCCGACTCCAACAAACATAGGGTAATTGTGATAAACTCTGACGATGCGAAAATAGAGCAACTGAAAGGAGGCCACTTTTCATTCAACATAGACGAAGACATTGAGGAAATAGATGGAGTAACAAATAAAAGTGTAAAGGTTTTTATTTTCCGAACGGTCAATGTTTTTGATATTGAGGAGAACGATGCTGACATTCCAGAAAACCTTAGAAAGAAAACAGAACCAAGCCTTGAGCCAACTCTCACAGATTTAACTTTCTACCCGAATCCAAACAATGGTACTTTCAGCCTTCGATTCAACTTGGAAAGCGAAGGAACTGCGGACATCAATATTTATGATTTGTCAGGAAAGACTATTTATTCGGAAAGCATCAATAGTTTTTCTGGTTTGTATGAGCAGAAGATTGATTTAGGGCAACAAGCCAAAGGGGTTTATATCCTGAGAGTGAGCCAAGAAGGCAAGTCGATTACCAAAAAACTGGTGATTGAATAGTTGCCAAACACATTTGCTTACAAATTCCACTTCTCTAATTGCTAGGGAAGTGGAATTTTTCATATCCAAATGATGGTATAAAGCGTTAACTTGGTAGAAACCAACAGAACAATATGTCTCATCATCACGACCATTCCCACGGACACCACCATCATCATGGCTCGGAGAACATTAAGGTGGCTTTTTTTCTTAATCTGTTCTTCACGATCATCGAAATTGCGGGTGGTTTTTTCACGAATAGCGTTGCCATTCTTTCCGATGCTTTGCACGATTTTGGCGATACACTTTCGCTTGGTTTAGCTTGGTATTTTCAAAATTATTCTCAAAAAGGGAGAGATAAAAAATTCTCTTATGGCTACAAGAGATTTTCGCTTTTGGGCGCAATCATCAACTCCATCGTATTGTTCATTGGCTCAATTTTCATTATTTCGGAAGCCATTCCCAGGCTTCTCAATCCAGAACCGATATTGGCAAAGGAAATGATTTGGATTGCTATTTTGGGAGTTATCATCAATGGCGCGGCTGTTGTGAAACTAAAAAAAGGAACATCATTAAATGAGAAAGCAATTGCTTTACATTTATTGGAAGATGTTTTGGGTTGGGTTGCTGTGCTTATTGGAAGTATTTTGATGTATTTTTTCGGTTGGATTTGGTTGGATTCAGTCCTTTCGCTTGCCATTGCGGTTTTCATTTTGGTAAATGCCTATAAAGGAATTGCCATGAGCCTGAAAATAGTAATGCAAGGAACACCATCTAATGTCTCCACAGAAAAGATAAAAGAAGAATTAGAAAAGGTCGGTGGAGTAGATAGTATTCACGATTTGCACGTTTGGACAATGGACGGAGAGTATGTGGTAGCAACTTTACACGTAATTTCCTCTGAAAATTTACGAATCAATGAACTCCAAAGAATAAGAGACCAAGTGAGAGCGGTTTTGGAAAGGGAGTATATAGACCATTCTACCATAGAAATCCACACCAAAGAAAATGATTGTCTCCTAGAAGATTGTTAACTTAGGCAAACAAAAGCATGAAAGTACTATTTATGTAATCTTAGTACTTCTACAATCCATTTTTTTGAATAACTTTGAGAATATATCTATCCTGCAATAGAAAAGGTTAATCTGTAATTTATGTCAAATCGTTGTACAATATTAGTAGTTGATGATGAAAGAGCCAATCTGATGGTTCTTATGGAGCTTCTTTCCAATATGGGAGAGAATTACCGTGTCATTTCTGCCCCGAATGGTAAAATTGCTTGTGATTTGGCTTTGAGTAAGCAACCTCATGTGATTGTGATGGATTGGGAGATGCCTGAGATGAACGGAATTGAAGCACTAAAAAAATTGAAGGCAAATCCAGAAACCTCTGATATTCCTGTAATTATGGCTACGGCTGTCAGAACGGATACTGAGAATGTGATTGAGGCACTCGAGGCTGGGGCAAGTGACTATGTGCGAAAGCCGATTGAAATGCTAGAACTACAAACAAGAGTGAAATCGGCACTCAAACTTTCCATTTCCCTCAAACAAATTAAAGAACAAAACAAGGTGCTTTCAGATACCTTGAAAGAGTTGCAGAGTTCACACCTCCAGCTCACTCAATCCGAAAAAATGGCAACTGTGGGGACCCTTACCGCAGGAATTGCCCACGAAATTAATAACCCTGTCAACTTTATTCAGAATGGGGTTGAGTCAATTTCAATAATTCTGAAAGATTTATTCGATTTACTCGACAAGTATGATGTGATGCTTGCCAAAGAGAACTTGTCGGAATCATTCCTCTCCGAGATTAAGAATTTCAAGGAAGAAATGGAGTATGAGGAAGTAAAGAAAGATGGAGAAGAAATGGTTGCGCACTTGAAAGATGGAGCAAATAGAACTTCTGAAATTGCCTCGTTACTCAAGAACTACTCTCGGAAAGATGCTTCAGAAATGGTTAGGGCTAATGTGCATGATGGCATTGACGCTACTTTGGTTTTGCTGAAGCATCATTTGACAGGAAGAATCAATATTGTTCGTGAGTTTGATACCAATATTCCACCACTTTACTGCTTTCCAAACCAGATGAATCAGGTTTTCATGAATTTGATTCACAACTCAATTCAAGCAATTGAAAATGAGGGAGAAATTAAGATAAAAACCTCGCACAATGCAGAGAGGCTTTTTGTGGAAGTTACCGATTCGGGAATAGGTATGAGTGAGGAGGTTCAAAAGAAGATTTTTGAGCCCTTTTTCACTACTAAAGACGTGAATAAAGGAACAGGATTGGGAATGTCAATTACAAAAGACATTATAGAAAAGCACGAGGGAATTGTGGAAATCAGAAGTAAAGTAGGAAGTGGAACGACTTTCATTCTGTCATTTCCCATCAGAGAAGAAAAGGAAGAATTAGATTAGGGAATAGTCATAAAGTGTGTAAACTAAAAAGAGACTTGGGTCATGACCAAAGTCTCTTTTTAGTTTATTCTCGATAGCTTTTAGTTTGCCCTAAACTCTAACTCCAAATACCAAAATATCATCTCTCTGTGCTTCTTTCACTTGGTATTGATTAAGCAAGTTTTCCAATTTTACTTTCTGTTCAGTAAGTGGCAAACTGGCGTTTTCTGCCAATAGTTGCTTAATTCTTGAAGTGCCAATTTTCCCAATCTTGCTTGTTCCTTGCGAGCCCAAACCATCAGAAGTGAGATACACAATATCTCCTTTTTCTAAAGTAAGCTTTTGGCTTCCGAATGGTCGGTGTGTGAGTTTAGAACCTCCAATTATTTGCATGTCTCCTTTCAAGTAACCTACCTCTTTGGTAGCAGGCTTCACGTAGAAAAGTGGTCTTTTTGCTCCACTAAAAGTGATTTCTACCTGATTATTTGGTAGGTTCTCCAAAGTGCAAAGGCAAACATCCATGCCATCTGCATTGAGCTTTTCGTTTTGCTTGAGAGCTTCCTTCACGCCTTTATTGAGTTCGTTCAGAATGTCTGCTGTTTCGTAAATCTTCTTTTTATTGATGATTTCATTCAGAAGCGTGTTTCCAATCATAGACATGAAACCGCCTGGCACTCCATGTCCAGTACAGTCAATGGTAGCTAAAAGTAGTTTTGATTTGCCAGAATCGCTTTCTACTTGAGAAAACCAGTAGAAGTCTCCAGACACAATTTCTTTAGGCTTATAGATGATGAAATATTCTTCGAGCGATTTGTCCATTTCGGCAAAGGTTGGTAAAACTGCTTGCTGAATAGTTTTAGCATATTGAATGCTATCGGTCATTTTTTGATTCTGTGCAGAAATAGAATGATTGAGCGATTTCAACTTATCGGTTTGAGCTAAAATTCTATCATTCTTACTATTGACTTCCTTTACCTTGTTTTCCAATTCCCCTTTTACCAACTCCAACTCATTATTTTGCTTTCTGATTCGCTTTCCTAAAATGAAAAACACGGTGGCGATTGTGGCGACTGCCAAAATCATGAGTAATAATATGATACGCTCTTTCCTTGCTTTGGCAGAAATATCGTATTTCTCTGCTTCCGACAATTTCAACATTTCTTTCAATCGAGCCAAGGCATCGCTTGTGTTCGCCCGCGCTTCTCGGTAGGCAATGTCATTTTCTTCTAGCATGTCTTCCAACTTCAACAATTCTCTACTTAACTCTTCCTTTCTTTTAGGAGAGATATTATTTTCTTTGCCCAACCGTTCTGCCAAGCGAGCAATTTGCCCTCTGAGTGCTATTGCTTTCGCAGTCAGTACCATGTTCTCTTGTTGTAAACCCTTAATAATGTGGTTCATTTCAATTAGGTAACCTTCTGTAATTTCATCTTCTGTCAGTAAAGAATCCATTTCAGTAGTCCTCGTTTCCCGCACCTGCACATATATTTTTCTCGCTCTCCTTTCTATGTCAATTTGGGAAATCATGTAGCTAGATTCAAGCTGAAAGTCTGCTGGGGAAAATTCATCGGACTCATAACTGAATTTTCCTTCTGCGTTGGATTTGTATTTTTTCTGCCCAATAGAGATTTCCAAAAAAGCGAGTGGGAACTCTGTTTCATCCATCAACAGAACATCATATTTTTTCTTGTTTTTATCTTTTATAACTTTTTTGGAGATAATGACCTCTGAATCTCCTTCTGTATTAGTTTCATTGTCCTTTTTAGTTTCGTCAGAGGTTGGGTCAGATTCTTCTACTTTTTCCGAAACTGTGGGAATTACGATTGCGACAAAATCTGATTGGAGTGCAATATTTTCGGCAGGTACTTTTTTGCCTCCGATAATGAAAATGGTTTCATCAGAGACTTTCATGTCGGCAGGTAATTCCATATGGAACTCTCCACGAGCATCAGTGCTCACAGTTCCGAAAGAAACATCTCCAGAAAGCTTGACTGAAAGTTTAGGAAGGGCAACGCCTTTCTCATCGGTAATCTTTCCGTGAAAAGAAGGCGTTTTATGTAATCGAACAAAAATAAATTCAGAATCGCCCGACTCAATCCACCACATTTTTTGCCCTGAATCTCCGTTGTAGCCCGATTTTGTTGCCTCAACTTGCGTTACTTTGTCGGACATATTCACGCTGAAGTTACCACTTGCATCGGACAAAGCGACTGCATTATCATTTACTGTAATCTTCACTCCAGAAATTGAAACTCCGTGCTCATCTATTACCCGCCCATGAATTGCGTGTAAATCTGATTGTGCATGAACCCAGCCTGTGCAAAACAGGAAGAGGCAAATGAATGAAAATCTGAAATAATTGGTCATTTGTTAACTTTAGGAACGGTTTTAAAATAAGATACTACATTTTACGCTATCATTCTGTATGATAATTCAGGAATAATAGGGTGTTTCAAAATACGTTTTTGGTCAATTTGTTTTTTATCAATAGGAATTACTTTTTGATATTGTTTTAGATTTAATCTGACTACTACTGTTAGCCCCGTATCGGTAGATGTTTTCTCTATAAGTTCTTTTACAAGTTTATAATCAGAAAATATAGCTCCACTCATTGCCCTATGTACATGACAAAATAGTTTGTGTTCAACTGGATTGCATCCGCAGTGGAGCTGTTGGAGCAATAAGGTGGATAGTGTGCAATAATCAATGAGATACCTAATTCTCTACTGAGTTTTAACATTCGGTGTTTAAATACGTGATGGCGGTAAGAATTCCCTCCTCCTGCATCACATAAAATAAGTATGTTTTTAGCATCTGGGTAGAGATGGATACCGTATTCTGTCCACCACCAGCGCATGTTATCGGCAATGAACTCTGCTGTTTCCGAACTGTTTCCAATAGAGATATATCCTTTGTTAGCCTGTAAATCATAAATACCGTGAGGTATTACTTTGCCTTTAGAGAGCGAAGTATAATCGTGGTCATATACCTTGATTGGAGCAGTAACATAACATTTGCCTTCTCTATAAAGATTACCAAGAAGTTCTTTTTTCTTACAATCTATACTTATCACAGGACTTTCTGGACTCATAGCTAAAACCAATTCAGTAATAATTTTAAATTGTTCATCTCGTTTGGCATAAATTCCTGTTGCCAGCTGTTTGGATGCTTTCCTATAAGAGTATCCTAATTCAGCTAAAAAGCACTTTACAGAACCATTAAGTACCAAGAACTATTTAATTGACATTATTTATTTCTCGGTAAATATATTCAAAGTACTGATTTTCAGTTGTTTGATAGTTATTGATTACTATCAAACAAAATATTTCCCGTAATTACTAACAACCTCTTGATGTTTTTCAAAAAACAGATGTGCTATTTCCTTCGGTTTTAAATGTATCCAAAACACCTTGGGGTCAGTAGGGCTTCCTGCTTTGTGAGTTTCTATAAAGGATGCCAATAAGTTTTTGAGAGACTTATTTTTCCAAATTTTTTTTACGACCACCACCTTTACGTCTTTGTTTACCTTCTGGGATTTGAGAATAATAGTCAGGGTCGTTTAATTCACGAATTCCCTTTTCTATCGTTTTTTGACTGACCTTTAATAACTCTTTTATGTAAATCTGACCTCCATGACCTAATTTAACAACTTCTAAAGCCACATAATTACGCTTATCTTTTTCTGACAAACGACTGTAATGTAGCTCCATCAAAATTTCTGTTGACCTAGAATATCTTTTTCTCACACAACAAAGATAATCAATAAAAAAAGTAGCATCTTATTTAATTTCCGTTCCTTAGGAACGGAAATTAAATAAGATGCTACTTTCTCTTGTTTCTTTTTGGGCTATTCTTCGTTAAAAAAGTTTGCCGTAGCGGTGCTATGCCAAACTTTTTTGCCTA
>JBLIFI010000139.1:0-10012 GCA_047633715.1 Flammeovirgaceae bacterium | reverse complement strand
CTCTGCGAGAATATATATCGAAGAGGCTAAAAATCAATATTCAACTACTAACAATAAAGCTATTGATTTAGAAAAAGAACTGAATAAATATCAATCAGATGATTTCGCTCAGGAAGTGTTAGTTTCCATGACAGATGAAGAATTTGAGAAACTGAAAACAAATCAATTATCAAAACAATATTTGTCTCAAAAATCATTGAATATAAAATTTATTGATTTAATGAAGACCAAAGCACCTGAAAGAGCTAAAATGATTAAGGAAGTTGTAGAGAAAAGAAAGCAAGAAAAAATCAAAAGAGAATTAGAAGCGGAGATAAGAAAGCAAGAGGAAATCAATAAAAATCGTAAAGAAAACGTTGAGAAGCAATTTAGTGCTTGGGATGGTTCACATCCTAAGCTGTCTAGGATGATTAAAGAAAATTGTAGAAATCCTGATAGTTATGAACATATTGAAACAAAATTTAGAGATGATGGAAATACTATTTTTGTAACGACTAAATATAGAGCAGAGAACGGATTTGGTGGAATGAATATTGGAAATGTTTCTGCAAAAGTTGACTTTAATGGAAATGTATTGGAAATCATCAGTCAAGATTAGTTGAAGCTTCTAAACACGTTCAAAGCAAAAAACAGAACGAATTAATTGAGAAAATAATATTTGAGGATAGAATACAATAATAACATAGACAAACTGAAGCAAACATTTCTAAAAATAAGTTAAACTTGAATATTAAATTTTACTATGAAAACAAAAATAACCGAAATGTTCGGCATTGAGCACCCTATTATGCAAGGAGGAATGCACTATGTGGGTTTTGCAGAATTGGCTGCGGCAGTCTCTAATGCAGGTGGTATTGGAACAATCACAGGCTTGACGCAACGAACTCCAGCTGACTTGGCAAATGAAATTGCAAGATGTAAGGATATGACTGACAAACCTTTTGCGGTCAATCTTACTTTTTTGCCAACAGTAAATGCACCAGATTACCCAGGCTATGTCAAAGCCATTATTGAAGGAGGCGTAACAGTTGTGGAAACTGCGGGGCGAAATCCACAAGAAGTGATGCCTTACTTGAAAGGTGCGGGAATCAAGGTCATTCACAAATGTACTTCGGTAAGACACGCTTTAAAAGCACAATCTATTGGTTGCGATGCGGTCTCGGTTGATGGTTTTGAGTGTGGTGGTCACCCAGGAGAAGATGATATTCCGAACATGATTTTGTTGCCAAGAGCTCACGAAGAATTGGAAATTCCATTTTTGGCTTCTGGTGGAATGTCAGATGCTCGCTCTTTAGTGGCTTCATTGGCAATGGGTGCTGAAGGTATAAACATGGGAACTCGTTTCATGGCTACCCAAGAAGCGCCTATTCATGCAAATGTAAAACAAGCTATTTTGGATGCTACTGAATTAGACACTCGTTTGGTAATGCGACCGCTAAGAAACACAGAACGTGTGATGAATAATGCGGCTGTAGAACGCTTATTGGAGAAGGAAAAAACGCTAGGAAAAGACCTTAAGTTTGAAGATATCATTGAGGAAGTAGCAGGCGTATATCCAAAAATAATGAAGGATGGAGATATGGAGGTTGGCGCATGGTCTTGCGGAATGGTTGTCGGATTGATTCATGACATACCAACTTGTAAGGAATTAATTGACCGAATCATGAAAGATGCAAATGGATTAATTACCGAAAGGTTGAGAGGTTTACTTTAGTATAAAGTGCAACTATATCTTTTAGGAATTACGGATAATTTCTAGATGAAAAGTCATAATGAAGACCTACAAAAAGCTCCCCAGCAATTAAAGTACTGGGGAGCTTTTTACTAAAAACTCATTGTTCAATCTCCATCCATGTCCTTTTTTGGATTCTACTAGAGAGGTATTTTAACCTCTAAAATTTCTTGACTCCCAAAGTACCCTTCGTGATTTTATATGGAAAATCTCAGATAAATGTAATCAAACAATTCTTATCTTTTTATGCTTAAAGATATATCTTGCACCTTAATATGACAGCATTTATCTATTACATTTCACTTCCCTTTATCTACTTGGTATCCTACAGCCCAAGTTGGATATTATATGGTGTTTCCGACTTCCTGTTTTTCGTAATCTATAGAATAGTGGGTTATCGGAGAGAAGTTGTATTTCAGAACTTATCTAATTCGTTTCCCGAAAAAGACACGACCCAACTCAAGCAGATTGAAAAAGAATACTATCGCTATTTGTGCGATTTGGTGGTAGAATCAATTAAAACAATTACGATGTCAGAAGCTTATGTACGTAAGCGACTGACATTTCATTCAACCGAAAAGGTAAATGCTTTGTACGAAGAAGGAAAAAGCATCATAGTGGTTATGGGGCATTTTGGCAATTGGGAACTTGCAGGGCCTTGCTTCTCGTTGAATTGCAAACACCAGCTCAATGTGGTTTACAAACCTTTGTCCAATCCTTATTTTGAAAAATTATTCTCTGGCTCGAGAACAAGATTCGGAACAAAGATAATTCCAGTAAACAATACATTGAGAGCCATGGCAGCAAATAGAAAAAGCCTTAATGCCACAGCGCTTATTGCCGACCAAACGCCTTCTGATACAAAAACTGGGTTTTGGTTGGATTTTTTGCACCAAGATACTTTAGTATTTACTGGCCCAGAAAAAATTGGAAAAATGTTTGATGCACCTATTGTGTATATGCACGTTGATAGAGTGAAACGAGGTTATTACGAAATCACTCCAACCGTATTGTTTGCCCAACCAAAAACAACAACGGAAGAGGAAATTACTCGGGCATTTTTTCAGAAATTAGAAAATGAAATTATTGCAAAACCAGAAACTTGGCTATGGTCCCACAAAAGGTGGAAAAAGACAAGAGAAGTCAAAAACTAAGGTTTTGGATAGTATGAAAGAAGTGATGCTAATTTTATGGGTGATTCGGCACAAGCGGAGTGCCGCCCAGCGGACGCTTGCGCTATGATTTATTATTGTTTGAGCATTACCTGTTTATAGCTACCAGATTTTGGAATCAAATTACAGAAAATAATATTTATGCGAACAGGGAGAGAGTTAATTTTGGCAAGTTTGCCCTATGCTCAAGAAGTAAAATCAAAAAGTTGGTATTATCTGATTTCCACCATAGTTCTTTTGGTAATGGCAATCGGTACTACATTCATTCCCGTTAATTGGCTTTTTAGATTGCCATTAAGCATTTTATCGGGCTTACTAATGGTGAGGTTCTTTATCATTTATCATGATTACAATCATTTTGCAATTCTCAAAAACTCTAAGTCTGCCAAGTGGATTATGACCATTTTCGGTATCTTTATTCTTGCTCCCATCACTATTTGGAAACGTACACATAACCACCATCACATCAATAATTCTAAATTGAGTGCGAATGGAATCGGCTCTTTCCCACTATTGGACAAGAAAGAATTTTATAATTTAGATAAAAAAAGCAGGCTTCGTTACCTAGCTTCCAGGCATTATTTAACCATCGTGTTAGGCTATATTTCTTTATTCATTTTCGATTTCAATATCAAGACGTTTATTCTAAGTCCAAAGCAACATTGGGATTCTATCATTGCTTTGCTATTTCACTTTACCATGGCAGTACTTATTTATAAGTATGGTGGATTTGCATCTCTGATGATTAGCTGGATTATTCCATTTTTGATTGCAAATGCGGTTGGAGCTTACTTATTCTATGCACAACACAATTTTCCTGGCGCTATATATGTGGAAAAAGAAGAGTGGGATTATACAAATGCGGCCTTGAAATCTACTAGTTATCTCAAAATGAATTCCCTTCTGAATTGGTTTACAGGAGATATAGGGTTTCACCACGTACATCACCTCAATCATACAATACCATTTTATAGACTTCGAGAAGCGATGGATGGGATTCCAGAATTACAAAACCCGCTTACAACTACTTTCAACCCAAAAGACATAATAGCTTGCCTAAAGCTAAAGGTTTGGGATTCAGAAGCCCAAAAGCTGACTTCTTTGTAGGTTGGAGTTTGTACCAAGGCAACAATGAATACTTTTGATGCGTGTGTTGCGGAGACACCTACCATTTCTCTATCTATTTTATAAGCTTCCATACACTTGAAGTGAAGAGAAGCTTGTTTTACTCAAATTCGACACTATCTTTTAAAGTGTGCAAGCTGATTACTTTGTATTTTTTATCCTGAGCATTTATACCCGCTCATTCGACCATAGGGAAGTACTTTCTGCTTCATTTCCGAGAACCCATTTTCAGTCTTTTATGCACTTAGGTGTGTAATGAACGGATATAACTTGGGGAAACTATAATTCCGTGAGTCAAAATCTGTCTTTTTCTTGATGATAAAACTTCCTAATGCACCCAAGAAAGCCCAGCCACTATCATCTGAAATTTTGTCAATGCTATCTTTGATTAGTTCTACTAACTTTTTGTCAATATTATTCAAGAGGGTGCTTTAGTTTTAGTTTTTCTTTGCTTATTCAGTTTTTCATCTGCACTAGGTTTTTGTTCTTTTTCTTTTTTCAGGATTTCAATGTATATAAACTTATCGCAAGCAGTAATGAACGGTTTGGGAGTTTCTTCTCTCCAATTCCGATTACAAACATTGCCGCTTCTCGCAAACGAGTTGCCAGTCTCGTGAAATCACTATCACTTGAAACAATACAGAAACCACTCACTTTTTCCGAGTAGAGCAAATCCATGGTATCAATAATAAGGGCACTATCGCTCGAATTATTTCCTGTTGTATAGCTGTATTGGAGTAATTGCATATGCGAAGCTTTTGATGGGACTTTTAAAAGAGATTACGTCTATGAAAACTGCCTAGACAACTCAAATACAGTATATGAATAAATACAGGATTGGGTAAATGAATACAATCAATATGCACCGCATTCTGCTTTAAATATGAAAACACCGAATGGATTTTATAACTTTAAACCAACCACTTAACTAGTCCAGTTTTAAAGCGGAAAAGAGCAAACAAATTATGACGGTATAAATTAGTGAAAGAGTTTAAATAAAATGCGCCATAAAGGCGTAGTTATTTTGGTGGTTCGGCATTCCGATTGCCAAGATTGCGTAAAAAATTTCAGCATAATGCCGGGCTGGCGTTCCAGAATTACGGTTAAATTTTTAGGTGATTTTGGCAGGCAAAAGAACAAGCCAACTGGGGTACTTTATTTAATTTCTTGGGCGCATCTCATTTTGTCGCAATAAATAAAATGCACTTTTTATGAATGCTAGATTTCTAATAAACCCAACGTCTGGCAGGGTTTTCAACCTCTGCCAGCGTATGCTTTTTTAGTGTGCGACATTTTGAGATGCGCCCAATTTCTTTTACTTAGACTAGATATAATAATTGTTTTTATATTGCAATGTGATTTTTTCAAGATTGATTAGTAACTTATATTTTTCTAAAATCTGACATAGTATTTCGACCACTTATATGCCATCAACTATACAAATAAGAGAGAATAAGCTTCTGATAATTTCCCATGCGTTTGGGGAATTGCAAAGTATGCTGCAGAATCCTAAATATGCCTTTTGCAATGTTTCCAACGTAAAAGATGCGTGGGCTTATATTCAGGAGCAAATTCCTGATGTGATTTTGATTGATGGCAAAATTATGCGCTTGGATTCTTATAAGCTTTTAGAGCAAATCAGAAAGAGTACACAATTTTCTAAAACTCCCATTTTAGGCATTCTTGAGAGAGATGTGAGTATCCGACAAGTTGAGGAAGCTTTAGACAATGGAATGACACGCTTTGTTACTCATCCTGTTCCGCCAGAATTATTGAGGAAAAGAATAGATTCATTATTGGAGGAATCGAATACAAATGAATTTACAGATAATATAGATTCAATTGATGCAGTTCAATTGCTTAATTCGCTTCCAATTCCTGCTACTATATCATCTATCAAAATTCAGGAAGGAAATGATATTTCTTCTGTGAGAATAGAGCAATTGAACAGCGCATTTAAAGAAACAATTGGTTACAGTTTAGACGAGATTTCCACAATTTCAGATTGGTGGCAGAAGGCGTATCCTAACGAGGAGTATAGAAACGAAATTACAAAGAAGTGGTTTGTCTCTTTGGAACATCAACAGAATAGCATTTATAGCGAATTCCCGCCAATAGAGGCTAAGATTAGATGCAAAGATGAGAAAAATCGCTGGTTTGAGGTATTTACTTTCCCTGTGGGTGATAAACATTTAACTTGTTTAATTGACACATCTATCATTCAAGATGTAAATAGTAAGTTGAAGCAGTCTTTAGAAAGCGAAAAGGCAATTCGGCAGGCAATGAGCGATATTCAAGGGCAGATGGTGCAAAACGAGCGCTTGGCAATTTTTGGTCAGCTGGCTTCAAGTATTTCCCATCAGGTAGCCAACCCAGTAAACTTTCTTTCTGCTGGTTTGGAGAATTTAGATGAACTCTCTGCTGAATACTCTGGCTTTGTAAGCTCTCTCCTAGGCGATGATTCTGATGATAGAAGAGAAGAGTTTCAGGATTTGGACGAGTCGATTCAAGACATGATTGCCGTGATGAAAGAAGGCTCGGACAAAATTATGAATGTAGTGAAGTACTTGCGAGATTTTTCTCAAACCGAACAAGGGAATAAACTAGAGCCTATTGATTTAGAAGAGGTTATTAAAGGTGCAATTACCCTGACAAGTCATTTGACAGACGGAAGAGTGAAGGTAGAGATAGATTTTTCTCCTACAACTTCCGTAAAAGGATTTGCCCAACAACTGAGCCAAGTATTTTTGAGTTTGATGAACAATGCCATTGAAGCGGTGGAAGGAAAAGGGGGTGGAATAATAAATATTAAAACGTGGAAAGAAGAAAATTATAATGTGGTGGAAATCAGAGATAATGGAAAAGGGATTTCCGAAAATGCCAAAGACAAAATTTTCCAATCTTTTTTTACCACAAAAAAAGCAAAAACAAATTCTTCTTCTGGTTTAGGGTTGACAATTGCCAGGCAAATTGTAATGGAATATGGTGGGGGAATTGCTTTTGAGTCGGAAGTAGAAAAAGGAAGTACATTTACTGTGAGATTACCGACTTACGATAAATAAATTTCTGCATTTGTTTATTCGCTGTTGGATTGTGTAAAATTTAGAGATTCGCAGTAACTTTATCCTAAGTCGCTGAAAATCCCTCTGAATGAATCCTGAATCTGCAAAAAAAACAAATTTCACTTCTTCAATCATTTACTGCTTGGTAAGCTTCATTTTGATTGGAAGCTACCAATTCTCTACGCTCTTTTCTGATAACTACTGGACTTTTTTGGCTTTGAGTGCCATTTGGTGGAGCTTTACCTTGGCTTTCGCTTTGTTCGAGCGTGAAAATCTATTGTCAATTCTTACTTCCAAAGTTAGACTAAGGCAATTGGCAATCATATTGTTTGTCTCTATTTGGAGTGCCATAGGCATTCGCTATTTGGCAATTTTCCTTAGCTTTTTCTATTTGGATTTAAAGGAAGTCACCTATATTTTCTGGCAATCTGATTATCCAATCCTATTCTCTGTACTTTTCCTTAGCTTTTTCCCAGCCATTTTTGAGGAGTTAGCTTTTCGGGGAATTATATTAGGAAGTTTACTAAAATCGACCACGCCAAAAATGGCAATTTTCATCAGCTCATTACTTTTTGCGCTGATTCATTTCAATGTAATTGCGCTAATTTGGCTCATTCCTTTGGGAATGCTCTTCGGGTATTTTCGCTACAAATACGGCTCAATTTGGTATTGTATTTTGGGGCATTTCGCTTATAATTTGGTAATTATCTCCTTTGAGATTTGGTAGTTTTCGGCTACGGAACTCCAATCTCAAAACTATTTCTTCCTGCCACAAGAAATTGAGTCGCTTTTACATTTCTAGTAATAAGTGGTTTAGCCCGAACCCAGTAAATTTTGCCAGGTTGAACATTGATAAAATCGGCAAATCCTTCTGAATCTGTGAATTGCCTTCCATAAAGTTCATCATCGCCATCTTTAGCATCATCTTCCGTGGCATGTAAAGATACTCTAATCCCGTCTCTAGGCTCGTTGGAGAGTGTTCCAAACACATACACTTCCAATTGAGCCAAAGTTGGGTCAATTGGTTCTGGGTCGCTACCATCGCAACTGAATAAGAGTGTAATGGAAAAAAATATGAAAAGAATGAGTAGATGCTTCATATTCAAGTCTTGGTTATAGTGTAAATAGTTGGCTAATTTAGATAAAATACTCAACTGTTCGATACTATAAATTAGTTTGGTTATCTGAAAATTGCAAATATAAGAAGGAGGAAAGCTTATACCATAAGCATTTATCTGACTCCTATTTTAAGTCCATTCTCAATAGAGGCATATTTGATATTAATTTTAACGATTTGGTTTTCAAATAATTAGCATATATTTTCATTTACTAATTTTTAAAAAGACTAGATTTGTCAAGAAAATAATAAACAAAACCACTCACTCCAACCAAAAATGAAAACTCTCCTAACAATATTATTTCTTATGAACTCACTACTAGCCTTTAGCCAAGTGAGAATTTATAAGGGCTTCATTGATAAATATCCAATACAGCTAATTACGAACAGTTATGGGAAAACTGTAAATGCAATTTATACCTACAATAAGTTTGATACACCAATTACTATCAATGGGAAGCTTAAAAATGATACGCTGACTCTATTTGAAAAGACGGAAAAAGGAGAGGTTTCCGCAATTCTCAAATTCTACGGAGTTGATTCAGCACAGAATAAACTTCACGGAGCCTGGATTGACCAAACCAAGGAATCCAGATTCAAAATTGAGTTAATCAAGTCATTAGAGTTTGATTCTTTTGATGCAATTGCTTTGAATAGAATTGAGTTGCTGCAAGCCGAATCAACCGAAAAGCACTATTTCAAATTGTTACTTTCTAAGAAGTCAAGTGGAAACATCAGGACAGTTGGTGTCCGTGTTTATCGGAAAGGAACGGATAAGTTGATTCAGGAAATAAACGTCTTTGGCGATTTCCGTAGCATCAATGGGCTTTGGGTGGGCGATTATAATTTTGATGGATTACCCGATTTCTCGGTATTTGGAACAAGCTTTTCAGGTGCAAATACATCAAGCACTTACCTACTTCGCACTCCAAACTCCGAAAAATACTTTAAAAGTGAAATTGGTGGACTTTCACTACAGTTTGATTCAGCCAAAAAAGAAGTGTATGAACACAATCAATGCTGTGCGGGTAGCAAAGAGGAAATTACTACCTATAAAATTGTGAAGAATAAAATGTATCTGATTAAGAAAAAATGTTTGGAGTACGATGAAGAGACAGAGACTTTTGTGGAAGTAAAATGTGAATAGACGTTTCTGTGAGATACACCAAGAATAAAAAAATCCTCAATGCGTGTCTCACCCATTGTTTCTCATAATACCCGATTCTTAATATTTTCAGCCATCAACACTAGAATGCCACTATCTTTTTTTCAAAAACAAACCCTTTTCAGCCAGTAAGTAGTACAACTGAAGTGTTTTCCTATTTCGAGATGCTTAATCAACTCATTTAAAGCCAGATACAGAAGGGTGCGACCCTCCGCCAGCAGTTCCCGCTTTAGATTTTCAATACGAAAAAAAATGTTTTTTTTTCTGTTTTTCGTGTCAATCCGTGTGCGAAGTCAGTCTGGGTCGGCAATCCGATATTTCGTAGAAATTAGTCTGGGTCGGCACACCGATTCCAATCACGCTAGAACGTCAAAATTAGAGAGCAAAATCCTAGAAATATAAAGATTAAGCCTGATTTAATTCTAAAGCGGGAATTGCTGACCCTCCGCTAGTAAATAGCACAACGTGCTTATTTTTCCAATCTATTCTGTAACTTTTCTGAAAAAGAAAAAGATATGGAAAACAACTGGAATTTACTGATTGATAAAAATGACATTCGGAAAGCTGCAATCTCAGCAGAATCCAACCAAAAACCTCTTTCGGAAGGGCAAATTTTGGTTCGGATAGACAAATTGGCTT
>JBLIFI010000138.1:0-10014 GCA_047633715.1 Flammeovirgaceae bacterium | reverse complement strand
ACAATAAATTGGATGACATTATTGGGCGTTCGAGTTTGCTGAAAGTGGTCGATTCGCCACTCGCCAAGAAATTTGATTTCTCCGATGTTTTATACGAAGCAGAAGGCGATAATAATATTCGCCAGAAACTGAAAAATGACCCTTACGATAAAAATCCATTCGAGGAAGAAGTTTTGCAGGAGATTTTACCCACAATTAAATCGCCCCAATTCCCAATCGTAATCCACAAGGAAATCCGCAATGTGAACCGAAGTTTTGGTACAAAAACCAGCGGAATTATTGCCAGCTATTATGGAGCGCAAGGTTTACCCAAAGAAACTATTACCATTAAATTAAGTGGAAATGCGGGGCAATCTTTGGGCGCATTTATGGCGAGTGGTTTACTCATTCAGTTAGAAGGCGCAGGAAATGATTATGTGGGAAAAGGCATGAGTGGCGGACATATTATTATCACTCCAAAAAACAAAAATAGCCAATACAGCTTAGCAGGAAATACTTGCTTGTATGGCGCAACAGGCGGAAAACTTTTCGTTTCAGGCAAAGTGGGCGAGCGTTTTGCTGTCAGAAACTCAGGTGCATTAGCAGTTGTGGAAGGAACAGGCGACCATCCGTGTGAATATATGACAGGCGGAACAGTTGTGATTTTGGGCGAAACAGGCAGAAATTTTGGCGCAGGAATGACAGGCGGAGTGGCGTTCATCTACGACAAAAGCATGAACTTCACAGACAAAATGAACCAAGAACTCATCAAAGCCGAGCGAATTGATACGGATGAAGGAGATGAAGGAAGACATTACCTCAAAAAAATCCTCCGAAGTTATTATTACCGAACCCAAAGCCCCGTAGCCCGCCATATTCTCGAACACTTCCGAGAAGAAACCCGCTATTTCTGGATGGTTACTTCTAAAGACATGAACGCTCCTTTGAATCCGATGGAGGGGAATTAGGAGTTGGCGAGTTATTTGGTTTTGGCGTTTAGACTTGCTAAGTCTCTGAGACTTAGCAAGTCTTTGTTGTTATTGAAGAGATCTACTCCTCAATCATCCACCTTTCAATTCCTCCCAAATCCTGTTCTTGATCATGGAATTCAATGTAGGCTTTTTTGCTTCCGAACCAATCTATCACTTCGTTTTTGAAGAGCTTGCTAGGTTTGTCCTGCAAAATTCGTTGGTAAGAATTGTAAGGATAATTTTTGAAATCCAAGTCTATTCCGTGTTTTCTGGAATTAGTGTGAACATAATAAATCATCTGACTGTAATATGCTTCATTGTCCACAGGTATTCTTTTGAAGTATTTTTGGAATAAGCTTCCCGTTCTGTCTTGCTGTTTATTTATTGCCTTTGCGTAAGGAACGGGGAATAAATAAATGCGTGTTTTGTTGCAGTTTATTTTTGAGGCTAGTTTAGGCAAAAAAGTTTGCCATAGCACCGCTACGGCAAACTTTTTTAACGAAGAATAGCCCAAAAAGAAACAAGAGGAAATAGCATCTTATTTAATTTCCGTTCCTAAGACATGAACATTCGCCTAAATATTTCGCTTATTACCACATCGGCTTCATTACGCATTTCCCCTCTTATTTTCATTGGTTGGATTTGGTCTTTTACTCTGACTAATAGGTGGAAATGGTTGGGCAACAGACAGAAAGCATAAGTCTCCAGATAATCTGATAAATATTCATCGTATTTCCGAAGAAAATACCAATAGTTTTCTGGATTGTAGAAAAGGTTATCCCCATTGTTACCCCGATTATAGATATGGTAGAAACTTCCTTCCGATAAGCGAACTACGTTTTTCAGGTTGTGCATGCTTCGGTTTGTTTAGTATTTAGCTAATTTTTTAGACTTGCTAAGTCTCAGAGACTTAGCAAGTCTTCGCTGTAATTTGGCAAAATTAGAGACTCTTCCTATGGATTGATTGGGCTTTGATTTTTTTTTAACCTCATGAGTCGGTTGAGTTCATGAAAAACAATTCCTCCTTCTAAAGCCGTTTGCTTAGCATTCTCTGAAAAGACATTCCAATCTTTAGGAGCATGAGCGGAAATTTTGACGACTCTGTGCAGAGCTTCATTCCTCTAGCCTACCCAATTACTCACTATTTTGTTGTACAATCTTTCTAATTCAGGGACAAATTCAATTTTCGGAAAATCCCCCAAACCATTTAGGATTTTTCGATTACTCCCTAAAGTTCCAAAAATGAAAGGTTCCTCTGTTAGCTGTCCAATCCTGCTTTCCATTCTATCTGCTATAATACTTTCAATAATGGTAACTGCTTCCAGATAGAAACCTGCTTCTATTGCTTTGTCAAATTGCTTGAAAGCTAATTGGTAGAGTTCGTATCGGTTTTTGCTGACTCCCTCGTTTCCAATGTGGTTTCTTGTTTTTTTATCGTTCATATTTTTGAGTATTCTAAAAATCTCATGAGTTTATTGTAATTGATGTCCAAATATAGACTTGCTAAGTCTCAGAGACTTAGCAAGTCTTCGCTGTAATTTGGCAACATTCCCACACCAAAAAAACCTTAAAATTTCACTAACAAATTCGCCATCAACCGCCTTTCGTTAATTCTATAATCGAACCGATAGGCATTGTTTTTCTGCAAGAAACCATCTTGATTAAGTGCATTTTGCAAGAGGAAACCCATTTCAATATTCTTGATGAGAGTGAGTGCTATTTTTGCATCTAGTGTTATCCAACTTCCTACTTCATTATTTCGGAATACTTCCGTGTCGGGCTTAATATCTGAGTCTCTTCGTTTGCTTACTCCTTGGTAGTGAATTGTAGAAGATAAATAGCCTTTTTTGCGCTTGTAACTCAAACCGATATTGGCTGTTTGGGCAGGAACCCAAGTAATGTTGTTTTGGTCTTCCGAAATAGTGTTATCCACAATGTTTTCCTTGATTCGCTTATTGAGCGAATAATTGACGAAGCCAGAAAAATTGTTTTTAGACCAATTCATATCTAATTCCAGCCCAGCGGTGGAGAGGCTGTATAAATTGGTGCTTAAGTTTGCATTTGCCACACTATAAGCAATAATATCATCAAATTGAGCATTGTAAAATCCAACCAAATTGAAGTCTATATTTTCAGAAATTTGCCAATTAGCATTCAACTCTATGGTGGAAATCACCTCCGCCTTTAACTCACTAATATTAGAGAGGAGTGTAAAGGTATTTGCTCCAAACATTTCGGTAGGCGAAGGCGTTCGGAAAGCTCTACCTGCCAATAATTTTAGTGTCAGTTTATCTGTCGCATTATAAACTACTGCCAAACGAGGGCTCACTTGGTTAAATGTCTTCTTTTGTTTCTTTCGGTCTTCATCGTAAATATCGGTATAGGTAAAAGACTGAAGGTCATACCTGAGCGAGAATGTGAGTTGTAACTTGTTAGAAAATTTCGGGCTAATGTATTGAACAAAAACACCACTACTTTGAACAGGTTCATTCAGCACAAACTCAAACCAAGGTTTCATTGGCCTAAACTCATTATTAGGAAATGGGTTAAAGGTAGATTCTAAATCAATATTAGAATTATGCTCCTCATCTCCATTGTAGATAAACACATTCGTTTCTATACCGCCCAATAAAGCAGAACCTCTCAATAAATTAAAGGTAAACTGTGCTCTTCCCAGTATGTCTGTTGCGCTTGTCCTCAAATACTCTGACACGCCACTTGGGTAAAAAATATCGAAAGCGAAAGCACTATCAGGGAAAAAACGCATTCTCCAATCAATTCCATGTTTCTGATATCGCAAGGAATACTCCTGAATGAGAGGCTGTTTTTTTGAAGCATTATTGTATTTCAGGTTGATGATTCTCCTAAACTCCTTCATAGACTCAGGCTGGTCGGGCACATTAAATAGCCAGCCATGCCCAGTTCCAAACTGCCAATGGTGTTCATGATATTGTAAAGAAAAGCCCGATAACTTGTCTTTGCCTTCTAATTTGGCAAAAAAGTAATTACTCTCCCGTTCGTCATTAGTTTTAAATTGGAGCGTGTTGCCGTCAGCATCTTCCCTGAAAGAGTCTTCATAGGTAGAGTAACTGTTCCCATCTGTTTGGTAAAAATTGAACGCCCCCGTAATATCTACAAGCTTGGTCGAGGCTGTTCCTAGGATGTCATAAATCCGAGTCCCTTGACTTCCAATCCGCACTTGTGCCATTCCGTGCCCACCTTCTAAATCGGCAGGAGAAAGCGTATTGATACTCACAATTCCATTTACTGCATTTGTGCCATAAAGTGCCGAACTCGGGCCTCTTACCACCTCAATAGATTTCGTGAAAATCAAAGGAGTGATTTCCCACGTATAAGCCGTGCCGTATAGGTTGTCATTATACTGAACGCCATCTATCAGCATCAGAAGATGGTTGTTATTCCAGCCCTCAAAAACCCCTCTCACACTTACCGTTCTTCGGTCATAATCTTGAGAAGGCGCAAAACCTGCCGTTCTATAAAGTATATCGTTCACACTTATCCAGCCAAAGCGGTCAATCATTTCTTTCTCATAGAAGTTGGTAATTCCTGGCGTTTCCGACTGCTTTTGCAACACCTTAGAAGTCGCAGAAACCCGCGTATTTTTTAAATCGCCAATCGAAAGCTGATATAAATCAAGCGTATCTGCCTGGGCAAGCAATTGACTGTTCATGCCGAAACACATGCACAAGAATACCGCTATTTTACAGGTAAATCTTGCGTTTACATTGGAAGGAGTAAGTTTCATAACTGTACGAGTTAGCCACAAGAAAATAGTATGTGGAAATTAACATTTCGATAATTTTTCGGGTCTTGAAAAATATACCAACTTACTTAAAATAGTTGAATCAACCTATATTTTGGCGTATAACTTCGCCTCATCAAAATGAATGCTTGGACTGAATAAACATAATAAGAAACGCTGTCAGAGTTTTGCCAACTAGTTGAACTGCATTTTAAAGAGTAAGTAGAAAAATGTTTTTGTTGGATTTTGCTCATTGTTAAGTGATGAGAAGAAAGGAACTCCAACAAAACACCAAGCTGTTTCCTTCGAGTCAGTTCCGCTAGGCGCGCCCCGCCAATTTCGGGGAAACCAATTAGACCTGCTAGGTTTTACGGGGGCGACCTTTGCAAACCTAGCAAGTCTTTTTTTGAATCTGAAAACTAATCGCACTAACTTTCCCCAAAATTGAATGCGGTTTCCATCAATTCAGTATATTTAAACCTCGGCAAGCAAAACGCTATTTATGTAGTGGACAAGCTCTTGGTTGTTCTTGGCAACTGGGAAGTTGCCAAGGACTGAAAACACAAAACCCGCACAGCAAGAAAAAACAAAATGGAAGAGATAGAAAAATACATTTTCGACCCAGAAAACCCGAAAGCTTTCAAGGCTTATGGTTTGTTGAAGAAGATAATTAAGGATAAGAATAATGTGGTTTTTATTGACCCTTATTTCTTTGGGGAAATATTTCATGATGAAATATTCGATAGGGAGCTAGTTGATGAAATTTGGGATAAACCTAATGATTTTGATGAGTTATCAGGGATTGATAAGATGCATGTATTGAAAGGGAATTATGCAAAGGCTGATGTATATGACTCAATCGAAAAGAGGATAAAAGACAACTCTAATAAAATATATAGATTGTTTGATAACTTCATAGTTGACTTTAAATATGACGAAACAGAAGATTCTGTATTCGTTGATGGTCCAGACGAAGTATTTCATCTTGTAAGAAGGGATATTCAGTTTATTACGGATTCTGTTTTCAAGAAAATATCTGATTTTGAAAATGCATATTCATTATGCTTTGCTCTTCAAGAGAATAGGTCAATCATTGATTCCTCTGGATTTAATAATTCCAATAAACCGCTTGATTCAAACATTATAAGTTTTGTTGACTCATATTTCATGAGATTTCCCCAACTCTTTCCACAGAACGAGAGAAGCAATATCGCTTTTGTAAAACTAGAAAATGAAAGAGAGAGAAGTACTTTGGAATCAATATATGAAGATATTCCAAAAGGAACACACCCAATTTTTCTAAAAAAACCTGAAGACATTCACAAACTCTTCAACTTCCTACTCCGAGATTTAAAAATTGATAAATCAAGAAAATCAACTCAAGAAGAGAATATTCCATCACTTTCTTCCTTTCATGTTCAAAATTATTTTTCACTTAAAAGCATCAAATTAGAAGACCTTCAAGACAAGAGAGAAATTTACTTTTTGGGAGAAAATGGAGATGGAAAGACACTTTTACTTCAGTCTATAGTTTTGGCATTGGTTGGAAACAATCAAGAAGGAGAAGTTATTAAGTTTTTGAAAGATAATCCAACTGATTTCAAAATAGAAGCTACTAATGATAAGGAGCAGGTTCATAAGTATCTAGTCAATCCAAAAACTAAAACAACCAAACACAACAATGTATTTGGTTATGGAATAAATAGATTTCGTAGTGATGCTCAGGAGAAAGATGAAGCAGGTTATTTATCTTTATTCAGTTCTGAACAATATTTGGAAAACCCAATTCAATGGTTAATTCATTTAGACCATAAAGAACTTCGTAATGAAATAAATATAATTCCGTTGCGAACAGCAAAAAAAATATTGCGAGATGTTCTCGAAGAGAATGTAGAAATAGAAGTTACCGCTGACCAAGTTTATTTTACTGAAAGAGGGACAAAAGTAACATTGCAACAACTTTCCGATGGCTACAAAAGTGTAATAGTATGGGTTTGCGATTTACTCGCTCGCCTTTCCGAGAAGCAACCAAATATTGATGAAATTCAGGATTTCCAAGGAATAGTTTTGGTAGATGAAATTGGCGCATTCCTGCACCCAAAATGGCAGTTAGCAATAGCAGGGAAGTTGCGGAATTGGTTTCCTAAAATCCAGTTCATTTTCACGACTCACAGCCCAATTGTGCTTTTGGGGGCTTCCAAAGATGCGGTTTTCTACAAAGTCTATAAAGAAAATGGCGAAACCAAAATCAGCGAATCGCTCAACTCTATTGCCGATTTGACCGCCAACACGATTCTCACTTCGCCACTTTTTGGATTAGAAAGTGCTGTTTCCAAAGCCTTCGACCCGAAAAAGGATGATTTGAAAACCGAAGACAATTATTTGACAAGCCAAATCCATAAAGCCATTTCCGAAAAGCTGAAAGACGATTACGGCAAAACCACCGATGAAGAGCTTTTTGAAATGATTCGGCAGGAAATCAACAACCTAGAAAACGAGCAATCCACATGATTAAAATTGACAAAAGCAAAGTAAAAATGCCTGCTTCACTCAATTCAGATTTGACCAAAAAGAGAAGGAATGAGTTGATTGAGGCGGGGAAATATATTGATGAAGCAGTTTATAACAGTCGCTACAAAGGTTCAAAAGTTAAAGACGAAAATCAGGGTGACGTCCAAAAAGCCTTGCGTAATTTGTACAATGACAAATGCGTTTTCTGCGAGTCTTGCATAGAACTTTCCGCAGTCGAACACTTCCGACCAAAGGCAATTTATTATT
Source organism: Flammeovirgaceae bacterium (assembly GCA_047633715.1). GTDB lineage: Bacteria > Bacteroidota > Bacteroidia > Cytophagales > Flammeovirgaceae > JBLIFI01. The sequence goes on along the minus strand of JBLIFI010000138.1, from coordinate 2,523 downwards.
GGTTGGCGTATTCTTGGGATAATTTATTGCTGATTTGCACTAATTGCAATTCCCACAAAAGAGAATATTTTGAAAAGCTGAAACAGTCTAATCTTTTCCATAAGGACGATTTGGCAAACATTCATTCACTTACTCAAAAGTACAATCAAGAAGAACAAAGTCAATTTATCCATCCAGAACTGGAAGATGTGGAAGAGGAAATTGACTTTGATTTCGACAAAAACTGCCTGATGAGTTCAGCAAATCAGCGAGTTGATTATACAATCAGCAAATTGAAACTGAACGAGCGAAATTTCCTCATTAATCAGCGAAAAGCCATTTATGATAATTTGATGAACAAGGGAAAAGACCGTTTCCTAAAGTACCAAATTCAAAAAGCGAAAGGAGAAAAGGAAAACTCTTCGAAAACCCTGTACACGCTAAAAGGATTTTTGGAAGATTTCAAAATAGATTCTCAAAACGAAAAGAAAACCTATTTGGCTTTACGGAGAAATTTGGTCAGAAACAATCCGCTGTTTTCGATTCTTGGGTAAGAAGTCTGGCAGGAATTCCCTTTGGAGATTTGCCAATCAATTATGTTCATTTAGAGTATTTTTGAATGGTTTTATATGACTTTTTAGATAAATAGCAAAGCATTGAAAATTAATCACTTAAAGCTATTTTTGTGTAAATAATTGGTGGTTTTTTGTCATCCCGACCTTGGGAGGGAACTATCTCAAAACCTTCAAAGATAGTTTTTTCGCAAGCTCAAAATGACATTTTTAATAAAATCCAATGTCATTGCTAGTTGTTCAAAGTTTTGAAATCCAATTCTCAGAGTTGAGATTTTAACCGTTTTTCTTTCCAAACATACTCCAAGAAATTATGTCCATTTACAAATCTCTTCAAAATTCGCCAATTCACTAATTCTCCAACTCGCCAATTTTTCCAGCTCGGTCGCAACTCGAATGCGAGTCCAATCCATTGCGCACCGTAACCAAGCTTCGCATCTCAGATGCTTTTCATGAAAAAGTTGGCAAATGCTCAATTATTCCCTTCAAAATGCCCTTTCACAATCTTAGCCTTCGCTTTCCCAATTGAGTTTTCCAACTCTGCTAAACTCGCAGTTTTAATTTTGGTTAGAGGTAAATCATAAGCTAAAACTATAACCCATCTCAATTATCAGTCAATTTTTGGTATTAGTAACTTCTCCGTCTCATAAAACCTCAGTCAAGTAAACTTCTGTCCATATTTCCTTTTTGCTAATGTAGCGTTCCATATAAATACCCGATGGCTTTAAATTACTACCTTCGAGTGATTTTTTCAGCATTTCATTTACCTTGTTTGGGTTTGGAGCTACCACAGAATAAGAGTTTATAGTAGCTCTAGCGACTTTGCCTGCTTCGATTGTTTTATTATAAAAGCCATTTATAGGCGGTATAGTTGAAGTACTTCCTTCCGCTCCTACAAAGACCTCAATAGGTTCTTCTTGGTCAGGGTTACCAAAATAAACCACAATTAAATCGCCTTCCAATGACTTCTCTTTGATATGTTTACGAATATCGTCCATCAATACACCAATTTCCTTACTGGTTGAAAGTCCTTTGTAGCTTTTCCCAACCAGCTGAACGGCTCTTTTATCTACTCGTTCAATTTTGGGGTCTGTAAATCCACCCAAACTTGAATACCAAATGAGAATAAGTACGCCAGAAAGCAGGAAGGTTAGGGTTATGTATAGTTTTTTAGACATGTTTTGTCAATTAGTGATTTGGCAAAGTTGCAAATTAAAATTATAGATGTTTTTGATACAAAACGAATATAATAGACCTTATCACAATTAGTTTACTATACTCATTTTTCGGTTCGGCTCGGAGAGCCAAGGTACGGATTTAACAATGTAGAGTAGGTTTTCTTGAAATTTTATGGTGTTTTACGCCTGTGCGAGAATGGAATCTCGCACTACTAAACCAGCTCGGTCGCAACTCGAATGCGAGTCCAATCCATTGCGCACCGTAACCAAGCTTCGCATCTCAGATGCTTTTCATGAAAAAATTGGCAAATGCTCAATTATTCCCCTCAAAATGAGTCTTCACAATTTTCGCCTTTGCTTTACCAATTGAGTTTTCCAATTCTTCCAAACTCGCAGTTTTGATTTTTGCCACAGTTCGGAAATCGGAGAGAAGTGTGTTGACTGTTTTTTCGCCAACACCAGAAATTTCATCTAATTCAGAAGTCAAACTTCCTGCACTTCGTAAATTTCGGTGGAAATTGATAGCGAAACGGTGTGCTTCATCTCGGCATTGTTGCAGAAGCACCAAAGAGCGAGATTTTTTGCTGATATGAATTGGGATTGAATCTTCTGGATAATAAATCTCCTCCAATCGTTTGGCAATTCCCACAATCGGGATTTTACCATAAATCCCCAAACCTTTCAGCGCATCACAAGCGGAACTCAATTGCCCTTTTCCACCATCAATTACAATCAGGTTGGGCAAAGCCGAACCTTCCTCAATCAGCCTTTTGTATCTTCTGTGAACCACTTCG
>JBLIFI010000137.1:0-10058 GCA_047633715.1 Flammeovirgaceae bacterium | reverse complement strand
TGGAGTTCTGAAAATTTATTTACTTTAATTGCGGAACGGACGGGACTCGAACCCGCGACCCCCTGCGTGACAGGCAGGTATTCTAACCAGCTGAACTACCGCTCCTCGCAAATAATTACTGTTTTTTCTTACAGCGATGCAAAGCTAATAAGTCTTATGGAACAAGCAATGTTTTATTGAAAAATTATTTTTCTTTTTGAATTTCATCCATTTTAAATTTTCCTTCCTCTATTTTTTTGAGAACCGAAAGTGCTTGCTCCGCATGAATCATTGGGACAGAGAGGCGGATTCCCATACTCTCAATAGAGGGAACGATGGCCTGACTGGACACATTTTCATCCATCAGAAAAACATGTATTCCCTCGCCTTCCAATCGGCCTTTTACTATGTGAGCCTCTGCATGACTGTCGTAAATTCGAAGATGTGCCATTTTCATAATTGTGATTTTTGGTATAATTAAAGTTACAGAAATATTCGTTCATTTACAATTGCTCCCGAATTCTGATGCGTGTGAGATATATGTTGAAACCCGTCTCTGTGAAATGAGAATAAAATCAATCTCGAAAAACCTTCAAACTCAAAAAACTTCGTTTAACTTCGCCACTTTCCCACATTTTCCAACCCAAAAGAAAGTAAAATGTCCAAAAAAATTCAATCTGCCCTTATTTCCGTATTTCACAAAGACAATTTAGAACCAATTGTCAAGCTATTGGCGAAGAATGAGGTCACCATTTACTCCACAGGAGGAACGCAAAAATTTATTGAAGATTTAGGCATTGAAGTTGTTGCCGTAGAAACACTCACTTCTTATCCTTCCATTTTTGGTGGGCGAGTGAAAACCTTGCACCCAAAAGTTTTTGGTGGGATTTTGCACCGAAGAGAAGATAATGGAGATGTTTCCCAAGCTGCCGAGTTTGAAATCCCCGCCATTGATTTGGTAATTGTAGATTTATATCCGTTTGAGGCAACAGTAGCTTCTGGTGCTGAACATCAAGATATTATTGAGAAAATTGACATTGGCGGAATTTCCCTTATCCGTGCAGCGGCCAAGAATTACAAAGATGTTTTAATTGTGTCTTCGCAAGAGCAATATGGCAACTTAGTAGAAATTTTGGATTCCAAAAATGGTGCTTCTGATTTGGAAGACCGTAAATTGTTTGCTGCTCAGGCTTTCGATATTTCTTCCCATTACGATTCGGCTATTTTCAACTACTTCAACTCAGAATTAGAAGAATCTAGCCAATTAAGCAGATACAAGGCAAGCGAGCGAAACGGAAAGGTTTTGCGTTACGGAGAAAATCCACACCAGAAAGGCGTGTTCTTTGGCGATTTAGAAGGACTTTTCGAGCAACTCCACGGGAAAGCACTTTCCTACAACAACTTGGTAGATGTTGATGCTGCTGTGGCTCTTATCAGAGAGTTTCCTGCTTCGGAGGGAACTGCTTTTGCGATTATGAAGCATACCAATGCATGCGGAATGGCAATGGGTAAAACGGTGAAAGAAGCTTATTTGAAAGCACTCCAAGCCGATAATGTTTCTGCTTTTGGTGGAGTTCTTATTTGCAATACGAAGATTGACAAAGACGCTGCGGAAGAATTACATAAATTATTCATTGAAGTTTTGGTTGCTCCAGCCTTTGATGAGGATGCGTTGAAAATCTTGAAAGGAAAGAAAAACAGAGTTTTATTGGTTCAGAAGGCTGTAGAAATGCCTATAATCCAATACAAAACTTTGTTGAATGGAGTGATTGCCCAAGACATTGATTTGAAAATGGAAGTGGCTTCCGAACTCAAAACTGCCACTGAGCGAAATCCAACCGAAGCCGAATTGAAATCTTTGGTGTTTGCGCTGAAATTGGCAAAACACACGAAATCCAACACGATTGTTTTAGCAAAAGATGGGCAATTGTTCGCAAGTGGAGTCGGTCAGACTTCTCGTGTAGATGCGTTGAGCCAAGCGATTCATAAAGCCAAGCATTTCGGTTTCGATTTGTCGGAAGCGGTAATGGCATCAGATGCGTTTTTCCCATTCCCAGATTGTGTGGAAATTGCTAACAATGAGGGAATTAAAGCGGTTGTTCAGCCAGGAGGTTCTATGAGAGATGGAGAATCTATCGAGTTCTGCAACAAAAATGGTGTAGCAATGGCGTTTACGGGAATCAGACATTTTAAGCATTAGGTAGGAGCCTCAGGTTTGATAATGTCAATCTACTCAATGATTTTAGAATGATTAGAAAAGAAAAAGCGGCTATTAATCTAGCATCTAAACAACCGCCTGAATATGACCTAATACCTATTTTTAAAACAAATAGAAAGAGAATATTATACTTCATAGGAACGGTAATTGATAAGATAAGAGGGCATCAACAGCTTTTTTTTCAATATCATGATGGATATGAAAAAATATATACAGGCAAAAAAAAGAGTTTTGAATTGACAGTAATTTCATTTACGAAAATGAGTTTTGCTGGGGATTTGGCTGGAACTCAAAGAAATTTTTAGATACTAAAGATCGAAACTTTGCAATTATAGGGAATGGAGTAATCATTGTAGACAAAATTGATGGTCATTTGTTTCTTGCACCTACTTTTCGTGGATATGATTGCTTTATGGCTGATTATGCAAAATATAAAGAAGGCGTTAAATCGAAATTAGAATAGTCACCAACCTATGTGAATAAGATTCCGCCTTCAAGAGAATGAGTTTTAGAAACACAAAAAAGGGTTCAAAGTTTCAAAACTTTGAACCCTTTTTTGTGTTTGGAGAATTTAATCCCCAATTTGTTGTTACTAATCCTTCTCATTTGTATTAGGAAGGAAAACGAACTTTCATTTATCTTAAATTAATCATGAAAAAAATATCATTCATATTCTGTGCCTTGTTTTTTCTTGTGTCTTGCAACGAGAATCGAATTTACAACGAACACCAAGATGTAACTGGTTCGCTGACTTGGTTGAAAGACGAAAAACATGTTTTCAAAGTGAATATTACAGACATTTCCGTGCCTTATAATATAATTGTGGCAGTTAGGCATCATTCTAAGGCATCGATGAATGCTATTAAAATCACTTTAACAACCACTACGCCAGACAAAAAGCAGGAAAGTAAGCCTTATACAATTCCTTTGCTCGACCCACAAACAGGCTTGCCTTTGGGAGCAGCAGCAGGCGATATTTCCGATAAAGAAACCATTGTGAAATCCAACCATAAATTTGAAACGGTTGGGGAATATACTTTCTTGATTGAACCACAAGACAAAACAAAAGATATTGGCGGAATTATGGAAGTTGGTCTGGTGGTGGATAAAATAGTTCCTGCTGAGTAGATAATTTGTTGATGTAGTAATTTGCTGATTTGAAAATGAAGAGGGTGCACAACGAAAGCACAAGCGGATACTTGCGCTATGAATTTGAACTTTAGCTATTGCTCAAAACTTAATCATCACATCAACTAATCATCAAATCACAATTCATTATTTCGTCAGCTCGCCAATTTTAAAAAGTATGCATATTAGAAAGCCTTTCAATTTCCAACGCTGGATAGATGAAAACCGCCATTTGCTGAAACCACCTGTGGGAAACCAGCAGGTTTATCTCGATAATGAAGACTTTATTGTGATGGTAGTTGGCGGGCCGAATTCCCGAAAAGATTATCATTACGATGAAGGTGAGGAGTTTTTCTATCAGCTAGAAGGAGATATTGTACTAAAGATTGTGGAAGATGGCAAGCAAGTGGATATCCCGATTCGGGAAGGAGAAATATTCTTGCTTCCGCCAAAAGTGCCGCACTCTCCACAAAGAACGGCTGGCTCTATCGGTTTAGTGATTGAACGTTACCGCAGAAAGGGCGAGAAAGATGGACTGATGTGGTTCTGCGAAGAATGTGACCACAAGCTCTACGAAGAATATTTCGAAATGACTGACATTGTGAAGCAACTTCCAGAAGTGATGGAGAAATTCCACAGTTCGGAAGAGTTGAGAACTTGTGATAAGTGCGAGACGGTAATGGAAAAGCCTTGATTTGTTTAGCCTTCCTAGCTTCAAGATTGTAGAAATCTGGTACATTTCAAGCTACTGCTAATACAATCTAGTTAGATTGTATTAGCAGTAGCTCCCAAGGCATCAATGCCAAAACCATGAAAAGAAATCCTCAATTGATTCCAATCCACTCTTGAACTCTGTAAAACAGATTAAAACTTAGTATAATAGGCGGTTTCGGCTGATTCTAAAGCTCGAAAATAGACTTTGGCGTCACATCATACTAAAGCTATGGGCTTCGGTTGGAGCTACCAAAACACTTCCATGATAACTTCATGGAGACTTTGAAGCGAGAATCAGTTTTTTGGATAGAGTTGTGTAAGTAGTCGGGGGAGTTTCCTTGCTCGCTCAAACAATAAGCGAATAAGGAAACTCCCCCGACTAAAAAGTTACTGAAAAGTCTATCTATCCTTCAATTTCCAACAACTGAATATCAAAAATCAACTCTTTTCCAGCCAAAGGATGATTGCCATCTAAGAAAATTGACTCTTCAGTTACCTTATGAACTGTTACGGGAATATTTCTTCCTTCGTTGTCCTGAACCATTAAGGAATCTCCTATTTTTGGTTTCATATCGGCTGGAACATCTTTTTTACTGAACTCGAAAATTTGTGCTTCTTGCCACTCTCCGTAAGCTTCTTCTGCGGGAATTATCACATTTTTCTCCTCATTGATTGCCATTCCATCCACCGCTTCGTCAAATCCTTTAATCATCTGACCTGCGCCTACTTCAAAGCCAATTGGCTCTTGCCTTTGCAATGATGAGTCGAAAACCTCTCCGTTTGCTAAACTTCCTGTATAATGTACTTTTACTTTATCTCCTTTTTTCGCTTTAGACATTTTATTTATTTTAGAATTACGATGTGCAATTTTAAAGTTTAATAATCACACATAATTTAGTTATAAAAAAGTCAGTCGCTAAATCCCCAAAAGGTTTTCAGCGACTGACTCAAATTCATTAAAGACCTAAGACTAATGCCTTATGACTTCTTTATAGCTTCTGCCAGAATAACAACTTTGTTATCCAACATTTCCACAATACCACCCTCAATGTGGAAGAGTTTCTCTTCTTTCCCAATCTTCACTCGTACTTCGCCATTTTCAAGCGTGCTGATAATATTGGCATGTTTCTCCAACATTTCAAACGCTCCGTCTGAACCTGGCACTTTTACAGCGCTTACTTCTCCCTCGAAGGCTTTTGTATCTGGTGTTACAATCTCTAAATACATATTTCTGATGTACGATGTACAATTTTGGATTTACGATTTTGCAACTCCAAAATCTGATTGATTATTATTTCTTATAATGTGAGAAAAACTGAAATGATTTCATGAATTTTATTCATCATCAAATCAACAAATTCTCACATCAATCTATTTTCTAGCTTCAGCTTCTGCAATTAGCTTCTCGCCTTTGACAACTGCAGTCTCCATATTACCTACCAAGTTGAAAGCCGCTTCTGGTAAGTAATCGTATTTCCCATCTAAAATATCATTGAAACCTTTGATGGTATCTTTAATATCAACGAAAACACCAGGAATACTTGTGAACTGCTGAGCCACAAAGAATGGTTGAGAAAGGAAACGCTGTACACGTCTTGCTCTAGTTACAACCAATTGATCCTCTTCAGACAATTCGTCCATACCCAAAATGGCAATAATATCTTGCAATTCGTTGTATCTCTGCAAGTTTTCTTGAACTCTACGAGCAGTTGCGTAGTGTACTTTACCAAGAATCTCTTCACTCAAAATACGAGAAGTAGAATCCAAAGGATCTACCGCAGGGTAAATTCCCAAAGAAGCAATTTTACGAGAAAGTACCGTAGTTGCATCCAAGTGAGCAAATGTAGTGGCAGGAGCAGGATCAGTCAAATCATCGGCAGGTACATAAACTGCTTGTACCGAAGTAATTGAACCTCTTTTTGTAGAAGTAATTCGCTCTTGCATCGCTCCCATTTCCGTAGCCAAAGTAGGTTGGTAACCTACGGCTGCTGGCATCCTTCCCAAAAGGGCAGAAACCTCAGAACCTGCTTGCGTAAATCTGAAAATATTATCAATAAAGAAAAGAATATCTCTTCCTTGTCCTTCGCCATCTCCATCACGGAAATATTCGGCAACTGTCAAACCAGAAAGTGCCACCCTTGCTCTTGCTCCAGGGGGTTCGTTCATCTGACCAAATACCAGAGTTGCTTGAGAATCTTTCATGCCGTCCATATCAACCGCATTCAAATCCCATCCGCCTTCTTCCATAGAATGCAAGAAATCTTTACCGTAATTGATAATGTCTGACTCCAAAAACTCTCTCAAAAGGTCATTTCCTTCACGAGTTCTCTCTCCAACACCTGCAAAAACAGAAAGACCAGCATAGGCTTTGGCGATATTGTTTACCAACTCCATAATCAATACTGTTTTACCAACACCAGCTCCACCGAACAAACCAATTTTACCACCTTTTACATAAGGGGCTAAAAGGTCAATTACTTTAATTCCAGTAAAAAGGACCTCAGTATTGGTAGATAAATCCTCGAAACGAGGAGCGTCACGGTGAATAGACATTCTTTTGTCAGCCTTTGGCTGAGGAAGTCCGTCAATTGCGTCTCCAACTACGTTGAATAAACGTCCTTTAATACTTTCTCCAACAGGCATAGAAATAGGAGCGTTCGTATCAGTTACGTCCATTCCACGTTGCAAACCTTCCGTTCCGTCCATTGCAATGGTTCGAACTCGGTTTTCGCCCAAGTGTTGTTGTACTTCAAGTACTACTTTCGAGCCGTCTGATTTGAAAACTTCCAGTGCGTCTAAGATGTTTGGAGGGTTTGCGTTCTCAGCCTCGAAACTGACGTCCACTACTGGTCCAATTACTTGAGTAACTTTTCCGATGTTAGCCATTGATTATATTCTATTAAGTAAATCTTATTGATTGAAAGTTCTTCACTAAGGAAAAAACAGTGTTTCCAACTTAGTTTGAATAGGAAAAACACATACCTCTCCCCATTTGGGTGCAAAACTATCATTTAAACCGATTATTGCAAAGCATTTCGGCATATTTTGGGGTTGGATTTTGAGGTTTGGTAATTTATGAATGATAAAGTTGATAATAAGCTTCCGATCTCTAAAAAATACGTGTTTCAAAATTCAGAATGTAAGCATAGGAATGGGGAATAAATAAATGCGTGTTTTGTCGCAGTTTATTTTTGAAGCTAGTTTAGCCGTTCCCAGTCGGGACAAAAAAGTCTGGCATAGCACCGCTATGGCAAACTTTTTTGTCCCGAAGAATAGCCCAAAAAGAAACAAGAGAAAGTAGCATCTTATTTATTCCCCGTTCCATAATCTGATTGATGAAAAAATTGGGAGACTCATTTCCATTCTTATCATTCCAACTAGAAATCCATTATTGAACACTTTAGAAGTTTACTCAGAATACAGAAAATTGGTAGGCCTGAGAAATCTACCAATCACATCCAAGGCTTTTATTCATAAACCCTAATACCCAATTCCGATTTTCTTGTAGATAAATCCCATAAGCCATGCTGGCCCAATCATGAGGAATTGTAAATCTTTAAAGAAAGAAGGCTTTTTACCTTCTACTTTATGTCCGTAGAATTGCCCAATCCAAGCGACTACAAAGATAACAAGCGAACTCGCCCAAAGCGGAAAGCCAACTCCCGCCAACCAATAATTCCCTACTGCAGTGAAAATACAGACAATAAACATCCCTAAAAACATAGTAAAAGAGACTCGCAGGTAGAAAATCAGTCCGAGAATGAAAACGATTGTGCCGAAGTTAGCATAAAAAGCATATTCTGGAGATAGAAACTGTTGAGCAAAACCTGCGGGGATACTTGCCAAAAGCCCATACACAGAAAAGAAGATCAGTGGAATGCAAATCCAATGCATTACCTTGTTAAATTTATTTTGATGGCTTTCTCCATATTCGTCAAACCATTGTTGCATCGTTCTCATATATCCGAAATATTTAGTGAAACAGTATTGGTGAAGAAATAAATTTAGCGAATTGTTAGGGAATATGAAATCAAATAGCGGACTATAAGCTTTTTTTGAACAAAAAACTTGAATAGACTGTTTTTAAATTGGTGGATTTGCACTCGTTGGCATACGAAGTGTTTATTCCTTCCTTATATTTGCAGAAATTTTTTAGAACTTATTAAAATTGAGACAATTATGGCAATCATGATAACGGAGGAGTGCATTAACTGTGGAGCCTGTGAGCCAGAATGCCCCAACACAGCTATATATGAAGGCGGAGTAGAGTGGGATTTTGCTGGAGGAACTGATTTAAGCGGAACTATTGAGAAAAACGGGGGGACTATTGACGCAGGAGATGATCAAAACCCTGTTTCCGATGAATTTTATTACATAGTTACCGATAAATGTACGGAATGTATGGGCTTCCATGAAGAGCCACAATGTGCAGCGGTTTGCCCAGTAGATTGTTGCATACCTGACCCTGAGCATGAAGAGTCTGAAGAGGTTTTACTTGGTAAAAAGGCTTGGATGCACAACGAATAAAACCCTTTCCTTCCAAATGAAAAAAAGAGAAAAGAGAAAAGAGAAAAGAGAAAAGAGAAAAGAGGGAGTTTGACTGACTTTCACTTTCTTCTTTTTTTCATTTCTTTACTAACCGTTTTTTTTTACAAAAAAAAAGCTTATTTCCCTGAAAACACGCCATTCTTCGCACTAGACTTATTCAAGTGAGACTTCCGCTTTTCATACTTTGGCAGGTAGTACATCCACACCAGCCATGCCCCATAGAAGGGAAGTAATGGAATTTTAAATCTAACTAATGCCCCAAAATTATAACTTGAAAGCCCTACTATAAAGCCAAGAATAACAGTAAATACGAAAGAAAAGCCAGCTAATGGATTTGAAAATGTATTTTTGACTACCGAAACAGCTCCCCTTTTAGCAAATACGAAGATTGTAAATAGCAAATAAATAGTACTTTCTAGACTTGCCAAAAGCATTACAACATTTCTTATTTCAAATGGAAAAGGTCTGAAAAGAGTTACTATTATGCTTTCGGGTGCTTTTTTCAATATTCCCAATGCCGTATATTCGATTTCTCCCAAGGTATAGGTGGATGCGTCTTTTCGTGAACCATGATCAAAATGATAGCCTTGCAACGCCTCTTCAGCCCGATCAACAGAGTTAAAATCGCCACTTTGTGCAGAAATCACGACAAGCGCAACAGCGATTGCACCAGAAACAAGGAGTATCAGAAACGGAACAAGGAGTACTTTCAATGCCAAAGACTTAATCTCTCTTCTTATCCTAATTATCCACCAAATACCAAATGCGGGAACAAAGCATATTAACAGATATACTTTTAAAAGCAGAAGTATTCGAACAGCTACAAATATAATTATGGAATCTTTTATCCAACTTCCTTTTCCATTCACTAAATCTATTACGCAAGAAGCAATGTAACAGGTACAGCAAAGAGCTACCGTATCCTTCATAAGTGTAGAACCCCAAAAAAATGTAGAAGGTGCAAATAGAATAAATATGCCAAATGTCTTCTCTACTTCAGGGTATTCCCTGCTCAAGGTATTATAGAGCCTCCACATTCCGAAAAATGTAATAAGGCTCATTATTGTAGAAATCCCTAAATAAGATTTAAAGCTAAAAATAGCAAGAAAGCCTGATAGCCTGATGATTGCCCATTCTTCAGTTGACCTAAAATAATAAATTTTGCCAACTATGTATGGTATTATAGGGGTCGAATAATCAGCCGCATCTGTGAACATCCCTTGAATAAACACCCAAGGGTTATCCCAAAACACATCTGCCAATACGACTGCACCTTCAAAATAGGTAAACGTATCCCCGCCACCATAATAAAACTCATAAATACTCGTAAAAAAGAGTAGTCCGAATATCTTACATAAGAATGCTGGAATAAATAATGGCTTGTTCCTCGGGTTTGTAAAGTATGGGCGAATCAAAAAAAGGAGAAGAATCGCTAGGGCGATATATATGGGACCAACAATAAGCTCAGAAA
>JBLIFI010000136.1:0-10073 GCA_047633715.1 Flammeovirgaceae bacterium | reverse complement strand
TCAAATGCAACCCCACCCGAAAAATCCTGCTCTAGTTGAAATGTGTCGACAAAAGTTCCTCCGAACGAGTTCGAAGCTACAAAAACCTGATTTCCCATTTTCACCCAATCCATCAAAACCTCTAACTCCAATTCGGAAGGAGAAAATTTTTCTTGAATATAGAATAGGGAACTGAACTCGTAGAGTTTTTTAGATTCTTCTAATTCGTAAGCCGTAATGTTGGTAGCTTCTATGTTTTTCTCTCCGAAAATGCCTTCCAACTGATTGAAAAGGACGTAATTCCCATAGGGTATTTTATCTGATTTGGCATAAGTTTTACGCCAATCCAAAGGCTTTGGGGCAAAAGAGAAAGATACCGAATCAGAAATTTGCAAATCTTTTCCCCATTCTTCTTTCTTAATTCTACATTCTTAATTTTTAAAGTGTGGGCAATCTTCCTCCATCCACGGGCAAATTAACTCCATTGATGTAGCTTGCCGAGGGACTTGCCAAAAATGCGACTGCTTTGGCAATTTCGTGCGCATCGGCAAAGCGTTGTGCGGGAATGGTTTGCTTCATGATTTCGGCTTGTTCTTCTGGAGTTTTCTCATTCTGTTTGGCAATTGTTTCAATCAAAGACTGTAAACGAGCTGTCTGCGTGAGTCCTGGCAAAACATTATTGACCGTAATTCCGAATTGCCCAAGTTCATTTGCCAAGGTTTTTCCCCAACTGGCAACTGCACCCCGAATGGTATTGGAAACTCCCAAATTGGGGATTGGAGCTTTCACCGAAGAGGAAATGATATTGATGATTCTTCCATAATTGACCACTTTCATAGTTGGTACAACAGCTTGCACCAAATACTGATTGCAAATCAAATGTTGTTGAAAAGCCTCTATAAATTGGTCTGTTTCCGCATCAATCGCCAAACCTGCCGAAGGACCGCCTGTGTTATTCACTAAAATATGAATGGTATGATTTCGCTGAATAAAATCTTCCAAAACAGTTTTTACTTGTTCAGGTTCAGAGAAATCTGCCAATAAAATGGAATGTTCTTGATTCTCAGAAGTATCCAGAAGCTCTAAAACACTATCTAAACGAGCTTGGTTTCTCGCCAGTAGAATCACATTTGCTCCTAACTCTGCCAATTCTATGGCAATGGCTTTGCCAATTCCCTGCGAACTTCCGCATACTACGGCATTTTTGCCCGATAAATCAAGATTCATTTCCTTGTTGTTGATTGGTTGAATTATTTACCCATGCAAAATAGCAGATAGTTGCTGATTTTTCAACTATTTATCTGTTTTGGTTAGAGTGAGTAGTTTGGTTGTTTATTCGTTGATTTTACTCTTCGTAAATATCAAATTTAGCAGAGATAGAAGTCATTAATTCTTGATTGGAAAAATCAGCGTCATTCATGGTTGACAGTTGCTCTAGAAAGATGTCAAACTCACCATTTTTAAATATTGTCAGCATCTTTCCACCATCTACGCATTTAGCTTCGTGCCATACATTTGGAGGAACTGTTAGCGTGTCTCCTTCTCTAAGAATTATTGTCTCATCATCAAAAATAAGTTCAAGTTCTCCAACTAACATGTAGAAAATCTCTGTCATTATTTTATGATGATGTCGCTTTAAATGGAACTCTGGTTTCAAGGTGTCTTCAACCATGCACAACTCTCCATTCGTATGCCGTGAAGACAGCTTAATAAAGCAATGATCTTGCGAGTAATTGTAGTTTTCGCCTTCTCCGTTTTTAATAAATTCTTTTGATGTTATCATGTGTTTTGATTGAGTAAAATAGCAGTTAAACTTACTTATTCTGCAAAAACCACATAAAACCAATCAGCGTTTTAGCATCTTTCACTTCTCCATGTTTTACTGAATCTGTTATTTGGGTTTTGTTCCACTCCACAAGTTGAATGTCTTCATTTTCTTGGGCAAGTCCACCGCCTTCCGAGTTTTTTTGTGAGTTGCGGACTTCACCATAAAACAAATGGATTCTCTCAGAAGTGCCTCCAGGAGAGACGAAGAAAGTCTGAATGTGTTCCAGTTCTTGGCAGTCGTAACCGACTTCTTCTTCAATTTCCCGTTGCATGGCTAGGGTCAAATCTTCATCAGGCTTTACTGAACCAGCAATGAGTTCCAAAATCCAACCATCTTCTCCTTTTGCGTAGGTTGGGTAGCGAAATTGGTTGGTCAGTAAAACAGCTTCTTTGTCCGTATTCCAAAGAACAATTGCCACGGAATCGCCACGCTCAAAATTCAATCTCCGCATAGATTTGCTCATGGAACCATCAAATTTCTCATGTTTGAGCTGAACTTCTTCCACTTTGAAGAAATCGTCAAGCACTCGTCCTTTCTTCTCTATAATAACTTTCTTATTCATTCGGTTGGATTTTGAGGTTTCAAAATTTGGTAGTACTTCTGATAATGATGACAAAGACTTGCTAAGTCTCTCTAACTGGGAGCTATAAAAATTGGGAATATTCAGAAGTTTAAATTGCTCAGACTTAGCAAGTCTCAATATGTGAATAGCCAGATAAGTGATTGGACATAGTTAATCCTTCAAGGTTTGAATTGTTATAATGCTGATTATGAGACAACTAGAAAATATTGACGGATTTTAATTAGAAGTTAATTCTGTTCATTGACTTAGCAACATCAAAAAAAGGAGTAATTATTTATGCTTTTCCGTGAAATGAGAAAGGAGCAAAGAAGTGGAGGATGATTACCTCTTTTTTCTTTGCTCCTTTCTCTTTCCTCTAAAATTTCCTGTCAAAAATTTCTTTCATGATAAACATGTCTTTTACAGTTTCTTTATCGGTAAACATTTTGGCGTATTTGCTCATTCTTTTCTTCTTGATGGCGAAATTCCCGCCTTCTCTTCCATCCTTCAAATCATCTAAAGTGATTTTGAATTTATCATCGCCCAATTCCTCGTAATATTGGTCTAGCTCACTTTTGAATTCTTCTGGAGTATCTGTGGCGGGAATGAACTCATTATCCATACCAGCCTTTTCTTCCCGCTCCATTCTGGGGTTTGAGGTCTTTTTTTTTCCTTCTCCAAATTGTTGTAAAAGTTCCTCGAAAGTAACAGGCTCGTATTTTATGCCTTTGTCTTCCACAACTTCTTCCACAACAGGTTTGGATTTAGCTTTGCGTGGGGCAATGGGCGAATTGGGTTGGCTTGGACCTTGCCTTGGCTTTTTTGCTTGTTTGTTCTTTTTCGCTATAAACTGATAGGCAATCAGCCCAATAACCATAGCCGCTAGTTTTATGAATCCTTCTATTTCCATGATTTCTTATTTGTGATAGGGATTATGAACATAAGTTTATTGTGATACTAAAATCTGTCAGGTCTGAGGACGCTGACAGGCACATTAAAGGTATTTTGATTATAAACTCTAGTTTTTATAAAAAAACTTGAGTACTGGGTTTTATGTCAGTTTTTTTTCAACAATTATTCTCACTATCAAATTTACACTATTTTCTGCAAGAAATAAACTCTTTCACTTTTCAGGGCAAGACTTCTGTTTACCAAATGCCTTCTTTACTTATGGGTGTGGAGCTAACACAGCATTAATTTTGGGGAAAGGAAACTGGTATTGAGCCTGACATTTAATGTGGTTGGATTCGGTGCAAAGAGCCTTCAAATTAATAACTCATATTACGCACAATTACTTTTTGGTTAGATTTTCAAGTATTCCTTATCTAAATCCACAAAGATGCAATGCCTGAACGACTCGGAGAGTCGTGGTACGAAATCATACTGTACCTTGACTCTCCGATGGGACTCGCATCCGAGTCGAGCAAGATACTACGACAATACGTAACATGAGTTAATAAACCATTCCCCAAAATTGGCGGAGTGCCGCCCAGCGACCTCTGACCAGCTTACTTAACTCTCAGGTTTAATGTCGAGTTTCGGAAAGACTGATTTCTTCTCATCAACAAGAAATCAGCAAAATCCAACAAAAGAAACAGTTTGTGTAAGTCTTGCATTTTAGGGTTTTTCTTTGCCCTTCATGATATTTGAAATTTTGAAATAAAGTATAATTCCAGCAAAAAATGCGGTAATAATGTTGCCAACGATTATTGGAGTTTGTTCCAAAACAATTCCATAATAGAGCCAGCATAAAACTCCAATCCAAAAAATAAGATACATGGGCAAAGAAATCCCCTTGGTTTCCTTTGTGCGGATTGTTTTGATTGCCTGCGGAATAAAGGCAACTGTAGTGAGTGAAGCGGCAATAAAACCAATGTATTCGTTCATATTGTTGGAAAAAAAGTGTTAGAAAAAACAATTATTGCATTCTACTGTACAAAAAAGACATTCCATATTTCTGTTTATTAGAAAGTCCTAATAACTAAGGAACGGAAATTAAATAAGATGCTACTTTCTCTTGTTTCTTTTTGGGCTATTCTTCGTTAAAAAAGTTTGCCGTAGCGGTGCTATGCCAAACTTTTTTGCCTAAACTAGCCTCAAAAATAAACTGCGACAAAACACGTATTTATTTATTCCCCGTTCCTAAGAATAAGCACTTCGGTCTAATACATCTAAACATGGAATGTCTTCTTGCCTCGAAAACTAAAAATGTGTAGCAACATGATTTTTTTACCAAAAATGATTCTAAAATCCGAGATTTTGTAGAATAATCCCTTCTTAATCTTTAATTTGCTAGTGCATTGAATTCTGAGTTTCTTTCAGTATTTTTTGGAATATTGTTTTCTTCTGCAAAGCAAAATTGGAGTGGTTCGACACTTCGACATAGCTATATGTTACGGCTAAGAATTTTAATGCAGTAGAAGGAAACAAGAAACATAAAATACGAATGCAAACTGAGGAGTTGATGCACCAAACTTTATTCTTGCCAATTCCAACTAACAAATTAAGCTGTATGAACGTTCGAATCCTTCTCGTGTGCATACTTTTCCTCAGCTCAAACCTTGCTCAATCTCAGGAGCTGGGTTTGCCATTTATCCAAAATTTTACGCTTACCGATTATAATGCAGGTTCTCAGAATTGGGATATTACCCAAGACGATAACGGAATCGTTTATGTGGCAAACAACGATGGTGTTTTACAATATGATGGAATCAGTTGGAGGTTAATTCAAACAAGTAATCAATCTACCGTTCGTTCTTTGGCTTATCATAATGGGAGAGTTTATGTTGGGGCGGAAGGGGAAATTGGCTATTTGGAACCAACACCCAACGGAGATTTACAATACAGAACTTTACTCGACAAGCTAGATTCTGAATATCATGATTTCAACATTGCCTGGAAAGTGTTGGTGGCAGATGGGGAAATTTATTTCCGAACCAGTAAATATCTCATTCGATGGAACGGGACAAAAATGAAGGTTTGGAAATCAAAGTATAGGTTTTTGAAATCGTATGTTTTGAATGATAAATTTTACGTGAATTTAGGTAAGGCTGATTTATATGTGGTAAATGGCGACTCTTTACAATTGGCATTTCCAAATAGAACTGTAAAAACTGACCGAGTTTGGGCTTTGCTTCCTTATAATGAGCAGAAAGCAATTTCCATTACCAAAAATCTAGGTTTGGGTTTGTTGGATTTAGCTGACGGAAGTTTTGAGAAAATAGAATCTCCTGATTTAGATAATTTTATGGGAGGCATGCAAATATACAACTCATGTAAATTGGCAAATGGAAATGTGGTTTTGGCAACTTTGGGTGGAGGAATTGGTGTTTTTGACCAGAACTGGAACTTGATTCAATCGCTCGGAAAGTTAAACGGCTTGCAAGATGATGTTGCCATCAATGTATTTGAAACTAGAGATGGGCAACTTTGGGGTGCATTAAACACGGGAATTGATAAAATAGAAATCAATTCGCCATTTCGAGTATTTGATGAAAGGCAAGGCTTGCCAAATTCCATCATAAATAGTGAAGTGTTCTACGGGCAACAAGTAGTGGGAACGGCTCAAGGAGTACTCAAATTAGGAGATGAAAAATTTGAAAAAATAGGCGAGCTAATTGATCAATCATGGGATTTGCAACTTGTTCCACAAGGAGAAGATACTGTTTTATTGGTAGCAGAATACAATGGTTTGTTTTCAATAGATAAGAATTACTCTGTTTCAAGGCTTCCTGCAAAGCGGACGGTTTTGTGTTTACACCTCAAAAATAAGCGGAATGATATTGTTTTCGCTGGAGGGATTTCGGGTTTGGAAATTTACCGATTCATAAATAATGAGTGGGAATTACTTTCCAAAGTGGATGGATTGAAAGAAGAAGTTGAAAGTATTGTTGAAGACAAAGCGGGAAATATTTGGGTTTCCACCAATTCCCAAAAGATTGCAAAAATCACGTTTGAGCCATTCAATTTCTCAAAAAAACCTGAAATTCAAGTATTTGATGATACGAAAGGAGTTCCCCAGAGCAACTTTACAAAGTTGTTTTTCGCCAACGGAGAAGTATTAGCGGGTACAAAAACAGGTTTACTGAAATACGATGAAAGTTCAGGCAGTTTTGTGCCTTATACTGGTTTTGGCGATGCTTTTGCAGATGGCGAGAGTCAGGTTTTTAACTTAATAAAGCAACAAAATACCGAAGAGTTTTGGGTTGGAGGATTATCCAACAAAGACCTCGTAGGGAAGGTGGATTTAGGAGAAGGGAAATCTCCAAAATTAGAATTTGGAAATCTTTTCCGCAGGTTGCCAAAAGGGGAAACCTCCTCTCTAATGTATGATGATGGCTCACTTTGGCTCTCCTCCACAAAACTCTACCAATTTGATGAAGCGAAAGCGAGAAGGAATGCGAAGAGTAAGTCTTTCTCTGCACAAATCCGAAAAGTATATGTGAACACAGATTCTACATTATTCTGGGGAAACAATTCTCAACAACTCCAAAAAGAAGAAACAGAAATAGCTGATAAACAGAAAGGAAAAACTGTTTTGGAATATGAATACAATTCCATCGTTTTTGAATATGTTGGAGTGAATTTCACGCTCAACAGTCAAACAAAATACAGCTATTTTTTAGACGGACACGATAAAAAATGGTCTCCTTGGGTTTCGGATATAAAGAAGGAATATACCGATTTGTTTGAAGGAGAATACACTTTCAAAGTAAAAGCAAAAAATGTTTATGGAGAGGAAAGCGTAGAAGACAGTTTCCAATTCTCAATCCAAGCACCATTTTACAGAACAATTTGGGCATATTTATTTTATGCATTACTCTTTATTGTGCTCATTGCAGGATTGATGAAACTCAATTCTAAAAGACATAAAGCAGAAAAAAGGCGGTTGGAGTCGATTGTTCAGAAGAGAACAGCAGAAATCTCTAATAAGAATGAGGAAATTGCCATGCAAAACGCTGCTCTGGAACAGCAAAAGGCAATTATTGAGAAGAAGAATAAAAAAACACAAGACAGCATCGTTTATGCCGAGCGGATTCTTTCTGCCTTGCATACTTCTCCCAATAAAATGACCGCTTGTTTGCCAGATTCATTCGTGTTTTCTCAGCCAAGAGATATTGTGAGTGGCGACTTTTTCTGGTGCGGAGAGAAAGATGGCAAGTTTATTATTGCCTGTGTAGATTGCACAGGGCATGGAATTCCTGGTGCATTTATGAGCGTAATTGGTCAGTCACTCATTAAAGAAACTATTCAGATGCTTAATATCATTGAACCAGACGAAATTCTGACGTCCTTACATTCTATGATGGTTGCGAGTTTGGAACATAAAAAAGGAGAAAGTATTGAGGGAATGGATATGGGCGTTTGTGTAATAGATTTTGAAAAGAAAGAAGTTGCTTTTTCTGGGGCTAAAAACCCGTTAGTTTATGTGCAGAACAATGAGTTAAAGATTATCAAAGGAAATAAAATGCCCGTAGGAGGAATTCGTCCAGATGAAGAGCGGGAGTTTGAGAAGCATGTAATTAGCTTTGAGAATAACCCAACTACTTTCTACCTCTATTCCGATGGCTTCCAAGACCAATTTGGGGGCGAGAAAGGTAGAAAATATTTAGCTACCCGATTCAGAGAACTCCTTTTCTCAATCCACCAAAAGCCAATAGAAGCCCAAAGAGAATATTTAGATTCGGAACTTAATAACTGGAAAATTAATACAGACCAAATTGATGATGTTTTGGTGGTTGGGTTTAAAGTGTGATTGGCTACTGATTCAGGAGTTCACACTACATTCGCCAAATTGCCTAGAGTTTAATTAGGGCGCATCTCAAAATGTCGCAGTAAGGATTTGGAATCTGTCGCTCGCCTCTTGGCGAGTGGCGCAAGGTATCGGCTTCTAGCCGAATTAAGAATATTTCATCAATGTGCGACAAAATGAGATGCGCCCTTTAATTAAGACTTCTGTTTTGATTAAACTTTTTCATTAAAGCCTAAACAAAATAAATGCACACTAGTTAGTAGAGTATTCTTAATTTAAACTTTAAAAAACTAGTTTCGCATGGATTTATTTATAAAAATGAATCATTATATAAAAAATTTAGTTTCTAATTTGAAAATGCAGACAGCCTAAACCTCGCTACCTGCATTTATTTCGGAGAGTCGGAAATCACATTCTCCACAAACTTTATACAACAAAACACATTGAATTTGGGATTGTCCGAGCTCATAAGTTGATAGCCATTTTTGGAATGGATTTTTACTATGATTTTTTATGTTCTTGAAACGTGTGAAAAAAAGCTATGAAAGTATCTGTATTTAGAAAGGAACACTTCAATTCTGCCCACAGGTTGCATAACCCTGAATGGTCGGAAGAAAAGAATAAAGAAATTTTCGGAAAATGTAACAACCCGAATTATCATGGTCACAACTACAATCTTACCGTTCAGGTAATTGGAGAGGTTGACCCGCAAACTGGTTATGTGATGGATGTCAAAATCTTGAAAGATTTCATTCGTGAGCATATTTTACACAGGTTCGACCACAAAAATTTGAACCTCGACACAGAAGATTTTAAAAATCTCAATCCAACCGCAGAGAATATTGCCATTGTGATTTGGAATATTTTGAGAGAAAAAATTGACCCTAAACTAGATTTAAAAGTCAGACTATATGAAACAGAACGGAATTTTGTCGAATACCCCGCCTAAAAACGGTACAGACAAGTCAATAGATTTAGAAGCAATGATTGATGAAATTGGAGATGAGCATGTAGGAACTTCCTACGATACGCCTATGAAGGCCGATGCTTTTGCAATTTCCGATGAGGAGAAAATAGAGAAAATCTCTGCCCACTTCCGTGAAATCATGGATATTATGGGCATGGATTTAACAGATGATAGTTTGCAGGGAACTCCTAAGCGAGTGGCTAAAATGTATGTGAAGGAGATTTTTGCAGGACTCAATCCAGACAATAAGCCTGCTGCCAAACTTTTTGACAATAAATACAAGTATGGGGAAATGTTGGTGGAGAAAGACATCAGCTTCTTCTCTAACTGCGAACATCACTTTGTGCCAATTTTCGGAAAAGCACACATTGCCTATATCTCCAGCGGAAAAGTGATTGGACTTTCCAAGTTGAATAGAATCGTTCGTTATTTTGCCAAAAGACCGCAAGTACAAGAGCGTTTAACTGTTCAGGTTGCAGAAGAACTGAAGAAAATGTTGAATACAGAAGATGTAGCTGTCTTGTTCGATGCGAAACATTTGTGTGTTTCCATGCGTGGGGTGGAAGACACGGCAAGTTCTACGGTAACGGCTCATTACTCAGGCAAATTTAAAGAAGCAGAAACTAAGAATGAGTTTTTGAAATACTTGGAGTTGAATCCAAACTTTTAATTTCGAGTGAGAAAGGAGAAAAGAACAAGGAGAAAGAATTTTATTTAAAATTACGTATTTCTTCGTTTCCAAAATTACTCGCAATCAATAACTTTTATTGAAGTAAATCAAAAAAATGCTTTTGAAAAAGGAATAAAGAAATTAGGCTGTCAAAGTCTTTTCTCTTTATTCCTTTTTCTTTGCTCGAGTATATCTTTTCCAAAGCTTCCACAAAATTGCTATTTTTGCCTATTGAGATTGTAGAAATGGTTTAATTTCAGCAATCTGACCAATAATCAATTTTACTCAACAACATAAAATAGAAAAATATGCAAA
>JBLIFI010000135.1:0-10096 GCA_047633715.1 Flammeovirgaceae bacterium | reverse complement strand
AAACAATCCTTTTTGGGTTTGGGCAATAGTAAACAGAACCAATCAAAACTTGCTGGGAACTTGTGCATTGGTGCATGAAGCAAACGGAATTTATGAAATTGGGTACAGACTTTTGGAGTCGGAATGGGGAAATGGTTTTGGTGGGGAAGTTACCAACGGGCTAATTGATTTTGCTTTTGAGACTTGGAATGCGAATGAAATCATTGCCTTTGTAGATAAACGAAATGTTGCTTCTATCAAAATTTTGGAGCGGAGTAAACTCAATTTCATACGATATTTTTGGAATTCCGAAACCGAAACGCAAGATTTTGAGTTCAGATTGAAAACAAGATAAAATAGAACCGAATAAGTAAGCCGAAATGCACGAGATTGAACCTTTCCATAAATGGGAAAAATACTATGTTGCCAACGAAGATGAACGCTCTCCGTTTTACCAGCGAGAGTATAATTTCCAACAATATACGCAAGAAATTTACGGTTATTTCATTGATCCTTATTGGGATTATATTGGCTCGGAAACACTCTACATCAAAATCCTTTTTGCAGATTACCAAGAGCAAGTTGCCATCATCGAGTTCCTTGGCGAGTGGAATGATACTTTGCACAACGACATTATGTGGTTCAAAAGAGAAGTTTTGGATACTTTGATAAGCAATGGAATAGACAAATTCATTCTGATTGGAGAGAATGTGCTGAACTTCCATGGCTCGGAAGATGATTATTACGAAGAGTGGTTCGATGATGTGGAAGATGGCTGGATTGCCGCCATCAACTTCCGTGATTTTGTACTGGAAGAATGGCAAAATTTCAACCTAGATTCATACATCAACTTCGGTGGAATGCTGGATATTGACGAATGGCGAACCATGAAGCCACAAAAAGTCTACAAAATGGTAGATGATATGATTGTGAAACGATTGGGTTGAAAAGAGGTAATTACACAAATCTTTGAAACACAAAACCCTCAGCCATAGGCCGAGGGTTTCTGATTTGGTCAATTGTTAAAATAAGAATTTTATTCTGGTAGTTCATGTACTATCCAAGGTTGGCTTAATCATTCTCTTCTGCTCCGTGCGTGAGCCTTTTTAGTGGTTTAAGCAATAATAATAGTAGAACAGCGAAGATTGTACAGAAAATGAATATACCTGTAAATGTCTCAAATTCTCCTGCATTCTCAGAGCCTTCTCCTACTAAGCCTGCAACTTTATTTCCAAGTCCAGTAGCGGCAAAGTAAACTCCCATCATAAGAGAACCATACCTTACAGGAGCAAGCTTAGTAATAAATGAAAGTGCAACAGGTGAAGCACATAGCTCACCGATTGTGTGTAATAAGTAAGCCCCAATTAACCAATACAACCCAGCCATTTCACCACCTTCTGATTGCTTAGCGGCTGCTGCCATCAATATAAAGCCTGATCCCATAATGATAGTACCTACTGCCATCTTAAATATAGAAGACGATTCTTTCCCTTTTACTTGTCGACTAATCCAATATCCACCTACTACTGTTCCAAAAATCATAATGAAGAGTGCATTTACACTTTGGAAAACAGATGCTGGAATTTCGTAACTTGGGGTGAATTCATAAATTCTCAATAGTCCATAAAAGGCAAAAACTATTATACTTAATGGTAGAAAAACAATATAAGTATCCACCTTTTTTCTATAATTAGTTATTCCCTTTAATAAAAGGAATGAACCTGCTCCAATAAACAAGAAGTCTAATAAATAAATCGATACAACCTTATCTATTTTCTCTTCCGTATAAATATTCATTAAACCGCCAGCTTGCTCAAAAGCTCCCCAGAATACGATTACAATCAAAAAAGAAATAATCAGTACAATGAATCTATCTTTTTCTATAGGGTTAATTTCTTTATAAACCATCATCAACATACCAACAACCAATCCTAAGAAAGTAGAAAGCAGAGCGTAAGCATATACTTCCCATCCGTGTGCGTAAGAAAATGCCAGGTAATTTCCGATTCCTATTAATAATACTGTAATAATCAATTGGAATGGACTAGCAATTAAATTTTTAAAGATATCACCCAGAGAAGTTGTAGAATCTTCATCAATATTTACAGTAGATTTTTTACTTGGTGGCTCACCTATTCCTTTCAAGTATTTTTGACCCCACATAAAAAATATTTGTCCTAATAGCATTCCAATCCCTGCCAATCCGAATCCATAATGCCAGCCCACCTTTTGCCCAACTGCTCCTACCACAATTGCAGCAATAAATGCTCCTACATTAATTCCTATATAGAATATTGTAAATCCAGCATCTCTTCGTGCATCTCCTTTTTTATAAAGCCCACCTACCATTGTGGAAATATTTGGCTTCAAACCACCAACACCTAATACAATAAGTAAAAGCCCTGTATAAAAAGCCCAAGGTTGGTCAAAAGCTAAAACTGTATGTCCTGCTACCAAAATCAAACCTCCTATAAAAACTGCCCTTTTTTGACCTATAAACTTATCCGCTATAATACCTCCGGGTATTGACATCACATATACTAACATTGTGTACCAACCATACAAAGCCAAAGCATCGCCTTTATCCCAACCTAGACCAGGATTTTCTCCTGTTACCGCTCCTATCATGTAAAGAACTAAAATTGCTCTCATTCCATAATAACTGAAACGTTCCCAAAGTTCTGTCATAAACAGAATATACAGTCCTACTGGATGCCCAAAGAGTTGCTTTTGGTTAGCTAGAGCATCCTCTTGCTCATTGCGTAAATTATTCGCCATAAGTAAATTGGTTAATTTAAGTAAGTTGGAGTTAAGCTGATTTGCCTTGTCCTTCTCATGTTTAGTTACAAATACTTCTTTGAAAAGTATAATTTTCAAAATAATCGGAAAAGTAGCAAAATCTTTCGATAATTCGGAAAAATGGCTTTTTCTTTTGACTAGAATCAGATAAAAAGATGTTTTTTATCTGATTTGATAACAAAGTAGCGGTTGGATTATGAATTTAATTTATTTAATCGTAATATTGCGATGTAGCAATAATTATTTATCCCAATTTTGTTTCACCTTACGATTTTAAGTAGTCTGACTCAAATATTTTCCTGTTTGAAGTACTTAAAAATCTAATTTATAGTCAAGTATGAAAATAATAAATAGCACAACGTGCTTACCTATTCACCACATTACTATTTGAATTATGGGAGTTACCAAAACTGAAATATTCACCGAACAGCAAAACAGGTTGGCAATTGTTGCCAAGGTGTTGGGGCATCCTGCCAGAATTGCCATTCTCCAGCATCTGATTAAGAAAAACACGTGTATTTGTGGCGATTTGGTGGAGGAAATTGGTTTGGCTCAACCCACTATTTCCCAACACTTGAAAGAGTTGAAGAAGATTGGAATTATTAGGGGAAATGTGGAGGGAACGAGTGTTTGCTATTGCATTGCCCCACAAAATTGGAAAGAAATTGCCAGCCTCTTCGAGAATCTTTTTGGACAATTCAAAGGTGCTAAAGATTGTACTGATTCAAATTGTTGTTAGACAGAAGGCGTTTTACTTTTTCTGTAAAATCCATAAACCAATCAATCGTAATATTGCATTATACAAATAATAACTTTTTACTAATAAACATCAAAAATAATGAAATCCAACCCCACTTACCCAAGAATGCACGCTTCATTTTATGTGAAGGATTTGGCAGAGACCGTAAATTTCTACACTACTTTTTTTGGGCAACCTGCTGAGAAAGTGAAGAAAGGTTATGCAAAGTATATTTTGGAATCTCCAGCCTTGGTCATTTCCTTTTTGGAGAACCCTGAACGAGTTCAATCTAACTTCGGACATTTGGGTTTCCAAATTGAGACGAAGGAGGAGATGATGGAGAAGTTGGAAACTGCCAAAGCACAAGGAATTGTTTCCAAAGAGGAAATTGGAACGGCTTGTTGCTATGCAGTTCAAGATAAATTCTGGGTAACTGACCCGAACGGAATCCAATGGGAGGTTTACTATTTCCATGAAGATTCAGATTTTAATGACCCACATTATGAAGCAGTCGATGCTTCTGCTTGTTGTATGCCTGCTGAGGAAAGTCAGGAGCTAAATCCACAAGGAAAAATAAAAGTAAAATTATCGGAGCTGGAAACGGTTTCTTGCGATGAGGGAAGTGGGTGTTGTTAAACACAAAAATGCGTTTGCGGAATTTCCGCAAACGCATTTTATAAAAAGCGAAAATAAAACCTATTTGATTATTTTCATTTCTTCAATCAAGTGTTTTGCTCCTGCGTACTTATCAATAATAAAAAGTACGTAGCGAATATCTACATTGATACATCTTTGCAATGCTGGTTCGAAGGCAATATCTCCGCTCATCGCTTCCCAGTTGCCATCGAAAGCCAATCCAATCAGCTCGCCTTTTGCGTTGATAACTGGGCTTCCTGAGTTCCCGCCAGTAATGTCATTGTTTGTGATGAAACAAGTTACCAATTTGCCCTCTTTGTTGGCATATTGTCCGTAATCTTTATCCACCAACAATTTCTTCAATTTAGCTGGAACGTGGAATTCGTCATCGTTTGGAATTTCCTTTTGCAATATTCCGTCAGCAGTAGTTGTGAATTCATATTTCACACCATCTTTCGGGCTGTAAGGCAATACATTTCCGTAGCTCAATCTCATAGTAGAGTTGGCATTTGGATAGTATTTCTTGTCAGGATTCATCTTTCTCATTCCATCAATATATAATCTGTTTCCTTTCACCAATTTATCTTGCAATGCAGTAGTTTTCTCAGAAAGCATTCTGCCATTCTCCATCAAAGAGTTGAAGGCAATAATTGCAGGGTCTTTCATCAACGTCTTCTTGTTTGGAGCGTTTAAGAAAGCCATTACTTCTGCCTCATTATCTAAGAATGATTTTTTGAATAGTTTTTCTGCAAACTTCTCGAAGTTGCCTGTATATTTTGCTTTAGCAACTTTCAAGAAGCTTGGCAATTGCGAGGCAGAAACATCTTCTGCATACATAGAAAGTAGTTTTGCAGTTACTTTCTTATCTGTAGAAGCATTGTAGTTTTTAAAATGGTCTGTCGCTCTTCCTTTGATAGATTTCGCAATTTTATTCACTCTTTCTTGATTTACTGAATCTTTTGAAAGCTCGGCAATTAAAGGACGAAAGCTAAATGCAAATCGAAGAATTTCCGAACCGAAACCCGCTTCTCTTCTATAAACTTGTGCCAGAGTGTAATCAGAATATTCTGAGAACCCTTCATCTAACATTTTCAAAGCTTCACCATATTCTTTCTTACGAGCATCATCTTCACTTACCCATTCTGCAAAAGCATCTTCTTGCGCTTTCTTCTTGTCATACACCTTCAATCGTTTCAATCCAGCTTGCTGACCAATAAAGTATTTCCAATAGTTGCTTATTCCTGCATATTTTGAAGCGTATTTGATTTGAACTGCTTTGTCTGCATCCATATCTTCTTTCAAAATTGCCAATCTTTCTCCTCTAATTTTCACTACAGAAGGTTGGTTTTTCTCCAACTCACGGGTGATTCCGTAAGAAGACAAATAGCGATTTGTACTTCCTGGGTAACCCATTACCATCGCATAATCATCTTTTTTAACTCCTTTCAAAGAAATTGGAAGAAAGTGTTTTGGCTTGTAAGGCTTATTGTCTTTGCTATAATCTGCTGGCTCATTGTCTGCGCCTGCATATACTCGCAAAACAGAAAAATCTCCTGTGTGCCTTGGCCACATCCAGTTATCTGTGTCTCCACCAAATTTACCAACTGCCGATGGAGGCGCACCTACCAAACGAACATCTTTATAAGTCTTATAAATGAATAAGTAATATTCGTTGCCACCATAAAATGAGCGAATGTTTACTGTGTATTTTCCCTCTTCGCTTTTCTCATCTCGCAACATCTTCATTGCCTTGCCGATGGTTTCAGCTCTTTCTGTCTCAGTCATTTCATCTGTTACGTCTTTCAAAACTTTTTCCGTAACATCTTCCATGCTTTGCAAATAAGAAGCTGTGATACCAGGGTTTGGCAATTCATCTTCCTTTTTCATTGCCCAGAAACCATCTGTCAAATAATCATTCTCCACAGAACTGTGAGACTGAATCATATCGTAAGCACAATGGTGGTTTGTTAGCACTAAGCCTTGGTCAGAAACCATTTCGGCCGTACAGAAACCTCTACCTAACATCACAATCGCATCTTTTAAGCTAGAATTGTTGATGTCATAAATTTCTTTTGGAGTCAGCTTCAAACCGTGCTCTTTCATGTCTGCGTAGTTCATTCGCTCTACGAACATGGGCAACCACATGCCTTCATCTGGTGGAGTTGCTTTGGCAAAAAAGCCTACAACCAGTAGCAATGTCAATAATAGTATTCTTTTCATCTTCAATTTATGTTGGTTATAAATCCGATAATCACATTCCAGTCACTTCTAGTACGATTGGAATGATTCGCCAAAACTGATAATTTTTTGGGAAAAAATAAGATAATTTTTAGGAAATTGTCTAAAAATGCCTTTCTACTCAGTTTTTCCCAAAACTTCAAACCCTCTCTCCAGTCGTTCCCCATTTTCATCTACCAAAACCAATTTATGCTTTCCTTCGGTCGGATTGAGTGCGAGTTGGTGGAATTCTTGTGTTTCGCCTATGAATTGCTCATCTAAATGCCAATAGATTTTTGTGTTTTCAGCACGGTGCGCCACTTCAAAAACCACGCTGCTCAATGTTCCATCCAAATTGGTGGGGACATAAATTCTTGTAGAGAATTTGGGATAAACCAATTCCATTGTTTGCATTTGCTTCTCTACTAAACTCGCCAAGCAATCGGGGCGGTAAGGCGGTAGGAGTTCATAATTTGGATTCTTATTTTTGTAGTAAGCTTCTTGCGAAGGCGGGAGAATGAAATAGGGAACTTTCAGCATATCCGAAGGATTTTCACAATCGGAATGCACTTGGAATTCGGCAGATTTATCTAGGAAAACAGTTTTATGATATGGGCAAGGCTTAGTTCTCAAACCCTCTAATTGTACCCAAGCAGAATCTACTACTGGGCAAATTTCCGAAGCTCGGTAGCCACTCGTTCGGCAAACAGAAACTTCTTTCAGTTCATCATAAGGCATTTCAAACCATTCTGTTTGCCTTGGCAAGGTGTTGAAAATATCGAATAAAACTGGGGCGGCTGCCGTTACTCCTGTCAAACCTTGCCTGCCTTCTCCACTCGCATTTCCTACCCAAACGGCTACTACATATTTTGGAGTGCAACCAGCTGCCCACGCATCTCGAAATCCAAAACTTGTCCCTGTTTTCCAAGCTACTCTGTTGGAAGACAGAAAGTTACGCCAATAGCCTTCTTCCCCAGGGCGAACCACTTCCAGCATAGATTTGAACGTGTGCCAAGTGGCAGAAGCGGAAATGACAGTTTTGTCTTGGAGTTTGCTATAATTCTCTCGCTCTAAAGTGGGTTTGGATTTTGCTAATAGATAGTTGATTGGGCGGAAATTATCTGGCTCATACTTTCCGTTGTATTTTTGGAAATTCCCCAAGCCTCTTGCCATGCTAGAATAAACTCCAGCCAAATCTTCCAAGCTCACTTCTGCTCCGCCCAAAATCAGCGATAAGCCATAATGCTGTGGCGCATTTGTCAAGGTGGTAATTCCTGCTTTCTTCAAAAAGTCGTGAAATCTGGGAACTCCATGCCGACTGAGCATTTGCACAAATGGCACATTCAGCGAACGGGAAAGCGCCTCCGAGGCAGGAAGTATTCCATCATATTCTAAATCATAATTCTTGGGAGAATAACCTCCAAAAGAAGAAGGAACATCGGAAACAAGCATATCAGGAAGTAATTCGGCAGTTTGCAACATATTGGCATAAAGCAACGGCTTAATAATACTTCCTGTGCTTCTTGGTGCCTTGGTAACATCTACCGCACCATGTTCCTCATCAGATTCGGTGGGCATATTTCCCACATAAGCAAGCACATCTCCCGTGGCAACTTCTATGACTAAAGCGCCACCATTGTAAATCCCATTCTGACGGAGGTGCGCATATTGCCGAGCCATTACTGCATTCACTCGCTTTTGCGTATCGGAATTGAGTGTAGTTTTCACAACTGACTTCTCTTTGCCTTCTTTTTTCTGCTCCCATTTTTGTTGCTGTTGGATTCTATCTGTAAGGTGTGGTGAGATATTTGGCAAAGGCATGGGGCGAGCGGGTAATTTCTCTATTTTTGCCAAATAAGCCGAAGTAGAATCTAGTAAATTCAATGCTGCCAATTTATCAATCAATTTATCTCTTTTCTGTTTGAGTGCATAGCGGTTTCTCCCTGGGTGAATCAGGGCTGGCGCATTGGGTAAAACCGCCAAAGTTGCCGACTCCGACCAAGAAAGCTCTTTTGGATTTCGCCCATAATATTTCCAAGCTGCGGCATCCAGGCCAACCACATTTCCACCAAAAGGCGCATTGGAGGCGTAAAGTGCCATAATTTCAGGTTTGGAGTGACGAAATTCTAGCCGAGTAGCGAGAATGACTTCTATAAATTTCTCGAAAACAGTTCTGGATTTCCCCTTTCGGGCAAGGCGAATGGTTTGCATGGTGAGCGTACTTCCGCCACTCACTACCGAGCCACTTTTGAGATTCAAGTACAAAGCCCGAAGCATGGCAAGCGGGTCAACTCCAAAATGGTTTTCAAATCGCTTGTCTTCAAATGCTTTGATTGCTTGCTGAAATTTCTCGGGAACAGAATCGTTTTTGGGAAATCGCCATTGTCCATCCGCAGCAATTCTTGCGCCCAAAAGCTCTCCATTTCTATCTTCCAAAGCAGTTGAAACTGGGTCGGAGAAAAGTGGATTGGGCAAACAGAAGTAATACCAAATTACCAACACCAATCCGACCAAAGCAAATTTGTATTTATGCTTTTTAAGTAGTTGGATTGAGTTTTTGAAGAGTCTTTTTATCATTTTGGGGAATTGACGAAGTTCATTGTGGATTTGATGCGAAACTTAACCCTTATCCATATTTGAAAGCGTGAAGATAAAACAAGATTAAATTGGATTGATTTTGAATCTGAATATTTTTACCATAAATGGGCTTCTTTTGACAAAGCCTTCCATCAAATTGTCATTGTAGCAGATTGAGTTCACAATTTTGATTAAACCCAACCAAATGAAAAACAAAATTACCATAGCAGAACCTTGCACCGAATCTTGGGAGAAGATGGCTCAGACAGGGAAAGCGGATTGTGCTTTCTGCCAATCTTGCCAAAAGGAAGTGATTGACTTTACCCAAAAATCGGATAAGGAAATCATCAGAATTATGAAGGGCCAGAAGAATGTTTGTGGCAAATTCACGCAAAACCAGCTTGACAAAACTTACCAAACTTCTGAGAACTTTACCGTTCCCTACAAATGGGCAATGGCAAGTCTATTCTCTGGATTGATGCTGACTCAACCTGCTTTCTCGCAAAACAAGAAAGAGAAAAATCCCACAATAAAAACAGTTTCAAAGTTCACTTCATCAGAGTCGAAAAGCAACATCCAACCAGAAATTGAGGGAAAGGATTCTACGAATACTAGAATGGTGAGTGGGATTGTGAGAGATGATACTGGAGAGGTTTTTCCTGGGGCTTTAATTGAAATTAAGGGAACAGAAAGAGGAGTATTTTCTGGTATTGATGGTAGATATTCAATTGAAGGAATTGAGCAAGGAGCTATTTTAGTTTTTGGTTTCGTAGGGTACGAGACTAAAGAGGTAATAATAGAAAATCAAGATACCATCGCCATAACATTAGCTCCTTTGATAATGGGTGAAATGATTATAGTTTCCAAAAAAATGATTGCAAATGAGTCAAAAATAATTGTTGGTGGTGCAACTTCAATTCATGCAAGTTCTCTTCTAAAAAAATCCATCTGGCATAAAATCAAAAGATTCCCAAAATGGATTACCAGCCCATTTCGAAAGAAACACAATTAAAACCCAACCAAATGAAAAACAAAATTACCATAGCAGAACCTTGCACAGAGTCTTGGGAGAAGATGGCTCAGACTGGGAAAACGGATTGTGCTTTCTGTCAATCTTGCCAAAAAGAAGTGATTGACTTTACCCAAAAA
>JBLIFI010000134.1:0-10152 GCA_047633715.1 Flammeovirgaceae bacterium | reverse complement strand
TTGGGTTGTTCTTCCTTTTTGTAGAGGAAGTTATTGATTACCAAATAATCCATTTCTGTTGCCATAAAACATCGGTACGCCTCTTTGGGAGTGCAAACAATTGGCTCTCCACGTACATTGAAACTCGTGTTGATGAGCATTGGGCAATCGGTTTGCTGGCGAAAGTAGTCGATGAGAGTCCAAAATCTCTCATTGGTTTCTTTATACACTAACTGAACCCGAGCCGAAAAATCCAGGTGCGTGATTGAGGGGAATGGACTTTTTTTCACAGCCAATCGTTCTCGCAATGGTAATTCGTAATAATTAGTAGGGAGTTTTGCTCTCAAACTCTCTTTTATGGAAACAGTTCGCAACATATATTCATCTGCTTTTCCTTCAAAAATTTCATCGGCATATTCTGCTAAAACCGAAGGCGCAAAAGGTCGAAAACCCTCTCGGTATTTTATTTTCAAATTGAGTTTCTGTTGCATTTCCACATCTCTTGGGTCTGCCAAAATACTTCTATTCCCCAATGCTCTTGGGCCAAACTCCATTCTGCCTTGGAACCAGCCAACTATTTTGCCATTGGAAATGTGTGTGGCTACTTCTTTCGCCAACATTTCAAAATCTTCGTAATGCACAGAAATCGCTTTGTTTTTTCGGTTGGATTGAGTGATTTCCTTCTCCGAGAAGTCAGGACCGAGATAACAGTTATTTCTCGGTTGGGTTTCATTTCTGGGTTCTCCAAAATACATATAATTGGCAACAAGTGCCGCTCCTAAAGCTCCACCCGCATCGCCTGAAGCTGGTTGGATAAATATATTTTGGAATATGTTGGAGGAAGCTAACTTCCCATTTGCCACACAATTCAAAGCGACTCCACCCGCCAAACATAGATTTTCAGCTTTTGTAAGTCTTTTTGCTTCACTCGCCATTTTCAGCACAATTTCCTCCGTCACGGTTTGGATTGCCAACGCCAAGTTGCAATGGTTTTGCAGGATTTCCGACTCCGCTTCCCGCTTGGAAAACCCAAATAACTCCTTCCACTTCTGGTTGTGAGTCATTCTCAATCCAACCGCATAATTGAAATAAGTTTGGTTGAGAAATAGCGAACCATCGGGTTTAATGGAAATCAGTTTTTCCTTTATTTGCTGAATGAAAAATTCAGTTTTTTCTGCATTAGAGTTTCCAAAAGGAGCTAATCCCATCAGTTTGTATTCGCCCGAATTGACTTTGAAGCCCAAATAATAAGTAAATGCGCTATATAACAATCCGAGAGAATGTGGAAAATTCATTTCTTTCAAAACTCGAATCTGATTTCCCTCTCCAATACTTATGGAAGCAGTTGCCCACTCTCCCACTCCATCAATTGTCAGAATAGCGGCTTTCTCAAAAGGAGAAGCAAAGAAGGTACTTCCTGCATGGGAAAGATGATGCTCTGAGAATAGTAGTTTCTTTCTGAGGGCTTTATCTAGTTTCTCAATTTTATTGAGTTCCTGCCAAATGATTTTCTTCAAGAAGATTTTCTCATGCAACCAAATAGGCATGGCTTTCAGAAAGGAGAAGATTCCTTTTGGCGCAAAAGCATAATAAGTTTCCAGCAATCGCTCAAATTTCAGGAAAGGTTTGTCATAGAAAATGATGGCATCCAGCTCCATTAAACTCAATCCAGTTTCTTCCAAGCAGTATTTTATGGCTTCGGTTGGAAACACTTCGGTGTGTTTCTCCCTTGTGAATCGTTCTTCTTGTGCGGAGGCAATAATTTCGCCATCCACCACAATTGTTGCAGTAGAATCGTGATAGAAAGCGGCTATTCCGAGAATTTTCTTCAACTTACTGTGTAGTTTTTGGTTCTATCGTGAATTTGGTTAAAAGGTATAACAAAACTAAGATTTGAAGAAATTACCTTATTTTTCGAGTTTGTTAAAACTCGAAAAACAAGCAATAAAACTGGTTCAAGCACCCACACTTGAACCTAATAACTTAAACTTCAAAATCATGAATTGCACTCAATACCCAAATTCACGATAGAACCTAGTTTTTTATCAAAACAATTATTGTATTCTATTCCTCAACGGGCTTTTGCAAATGCTTATTAGTAGCGAAAAACTCTAATATTGTTTTCATCTCTTTTGGTTCTCGGTAGCCAGGAATTGGTTGTAACATCTGGAATTTCTCATTCAGCACAATCACCGTAGGGAAAGTCATTTTTCCTTGCATGAGTGCAGGAGCCAACTCATTATAACCTCGATTGCCATTTGCCACAAACTTGAAAGTTTGCTCTCCAAGCACAATATTTTCTTTCTGCTCTGCATTGAATTTTACTGCATAAAAATGGGTATTCATATAGTTGGCAATTTCAACATTTTCAAACGTATTCTTATCCATTTTTTTGCACCAACCGCACCAATCTGTGTAAACATCAATAAAAATCTTCTTGGGTTTGCTTTGTGTTGCCTTAAAAGCCTCTTCCATGGTCATCCATTGAATACTTACTTCTCCTTCTTTTGGCGAGAATGATGATGAAATCAGGGCAATTATAAGTAAGCAAATGATTGGTGCGTTCTTTTTCATAGGTGTATTCAATAAATAAATGCAACGTTACTGAATTTCTCCATTTTTTGGGCTAAAATTTCATTTGGTGTTTTATAGCCAAATCTTTTTCTGGGTCTATTATTTAAAGTTTGTACAACGTGATTTATTTACCCTTGTGTAATGTCGGCAAATTCACTTCCCTTTGGAAAATACTGTCTGACCAGCCCGTTCAGATTCTCATTTGCGCTATTCCATGGTGGTCACGCTCCCATGAATGGCAGGGCTTGGCAAAAAAGAAGTCTATTTCCATACCTTCGGCTATTGCCTGATGGCAAGCAAACTCCTTCCCATCTAAGAAAAACCCAAAGAAGAGGCTGATGGAATCATAGTAGAAAAATTTGCCCAGCTAACAGAAAAGCGAATCCAAGTAAATCCTGCTCATTGGCTATGGTCGCATGATAGGTGGAAGCATAGGAGACAACAAAATTGAGTAGACGAATTTTATAATTATAAGGTTTACTCAAGCCGTCAAATTTGACTATTTTTGGATTTCATTACTTGTCAGTTGGTTGGAAATATCAAAACTCACGCACCTTGAAAGCTACTTAATGAGGTAAATTCATTTGTGAGTAGATGCCAATTTCGGTACTGAAAATGTAAAGTATGTTGGCTAAAATTTTGATTTCCAATTGGAAAAAAGCTCTTTTTTTTTAGTCAGAAACAGGGCTTTTATAGGCAAAAATCATCAGCATACCTTGTGTATTCAGTACCGATAATTGACCGTACCAAATTTGGAATTACCTACAATTCCCCAAGCTATTTTGAAAAAATGAAAGACCAAGCCATTGCCGATGAATTTACTATTTCTTTCAATTGGGTATTTGAGAAACAGGAGTAGAGAAATTAGTTTCCTTTGCTTGGTTCATGATAAATATTGGTCAATCAAAGGAAACATAAGGCTCAATTTTGCCCAAAAACTCTTTGTCCAGCAGAATCACTTTTCGTAAATCTTCCCTATTTTTATAGTCGCCATGTTGTGCTCGGTAATTTACAATGGCTTTCGCCTGTTTGTAAAAAACATAAGGGTGGACTCGGAGTTCATCCAAACTCAAGCTATTGATTTCTAGCTTCCTGAGTCTCGGATTGGAAATGCTTGCATACTTTTTCAGTTCCAAAACCACCTCTGGCTTCAATCCCCAGACTTCCGAAAGCTGATTTGTGGAAATGAATCCACCCAATTCAATCTTATGTTTGATAATTCGCAGAGCAGTTGTAGTACCAATTCCCCGAATTTGACTCAACTCTGCTGTGTCTGCCAAATTCAAATCGAAGGATTTGGGGGCATAAACTTTCTTCTCGTAAGGTTTGTAGTTATTGGAGTAGTTTGATTTTGAACTATCTTTTTCAAACTCGTTCTCTTTTGCATAGTCAGGCTTTTTGTAATCCAACTTGTCGGGTAAGTCAATATAGCTTTCCAATTGAGCAAATAGGTTTTTGGGAAAGTTGTAGAGTTTCGCCAAGTCGGTTTTCGTCTCGAACTTCCAGCCTTTTGCTCGAGTGTTTATAATTCGGTCTGCCCAATATTCAGATATTTCCATATCCAAAAGTTCCTTCTTGCTTACCGTGTTTGGGTTGAATTTCTTTGGTTTGAGTGGTTTGCTATCTTTCTTCTTCCACTTTTTTGAGCTTTTGGAATAGTTTTTTTTGGGGTATTTACTTTTGTAAGCTTTTTTGCGAGCCTCAACAATCTGAATATTTTGCTGTTCAATTTTGGCAACTAAACCCTCCAAAACCACCTCATCTTCTTTCCTCTGCTCTTCCGAGTAGTTATTCGGGTTGCTGATAGCGAGATACAAACCCAGAAAAACGACCGTAGCAGTTGACATAAACAGAAAGCCATTCGTTTCTCGCTTGCTGAACGAGAAGTAACCTCTTATCACTTTTTGTAGTTTGTTCATTTTGCAATTCCGATAGATTAAAAACTATCCAAATTGCCCATGTATATCCATTACTAATGTATGTATTTACAAGTACATTGGCAAAAAATATAGAAAATAGTGTGTCTAACACTCTAAAAAGACTGAAAAATGGGTGGTCAATACTATGTAAAGAATTCGTTTTGAAGGTTAATGACACAACTACCCAGCAATTTCTTTAATTAGTTGCCATCCTTTCCTAGAATGGGTCTGACCATTTACTGTTAGTGTAAATATCATTCCCCCCCAAGGTTTTGAGAAATGTAACTATCGCATCTCTTTCTACTTGGGTGAGCTGTAAATCCTGCCCTTGTCCATCACGACCGCTTAGTCTTGGGTCTAAGTTTGTGTTGTTGACATTCACAATACGATTATAATGATTTACCACACCTTCTAGTGTAGTCAGGCTTCCATCATGCATTAGCTGACCATTTATTATACCACTCGGGTTAAAAATATCTCTTAGTGTAGGCGATCTAGTGATTGTAAAATCTCTTGCAGTACTATTTGCAATGGTAGTAATTCCATTATTTCTAGAGTTTGGGTCAATATCAAATTCCTCATTCCGATGACAGCCACCACAACCAGCTCCCGCTGGAGGTGCAGCCAGGAAAAGGGCTTTACCTAAATTTTCTTCTTGTGTAAAATTCGAAAAATTTTGATTGATGGCATTTACAGTCGCTCTGCCTGCATCAAATTTAGAATCAAAAGACTGCATACTCCTGATGAACTGCGCCATGCACTCTTGCATTCTAGCTTCGGTTATTTCATCATCTCCATACACAACTGTGAAAAACTCAGAATAATAATCTGTCCCCTTTAGTTTAGTGATTAAATCAGAAAAACCTGGGTCTCCATTCTCTCCACTAAAGCCCATTTCTGCATGGTCTTGAATAGGCATGGTTGTTTGCTCTTCGAGGTTTGTGGCTCTTTCATCCCAAAAGAACCTAAATTCATCGGAAAACCGACTGTTTATTAGCCTCATTGCATGCCTTCCTGTAACTCCATTTACACCTGTGCTTAATTGCGCAGTGTCGCTAAAAGCAAATTCTTGCTGATGACAACTCGCACATGAAATAGTATTGTCTGTAGATAATCTCTTGTCATAAAACAACACTCTACCAAGCATAGCGCCTTTATCGGTAATCACATTTCCACCTGTATTGTCTTTGCTTATATAAGAAGGAACGGTCTGATTAGCGTAGTTCTCAAGCTTATCTAAATCAATTGAGTTTTCAAATGCACTTGTAATGGCAGGATAATCTTCTTGCCATGTTGTAACAGAGTCTGACGAATCATCTCCACAGGCGGTAAGTATAAAAATGAATAGCAGAAAAGGGAAAGAAGAAATGATTTTCATAAAAAGCTGGAGTTGGTTTGCAGAAATAATCTAAGTACTTAGATATCAATTTAACAAAAAGGTTTAATAGACTTCTAATTTTTAAACCTTACGGAACGGAAAATAAATAAATGCGTTCTTTCTATTGCTTCTTTTTGGCTTATTCTTCCATAACATAGTCGAATACTACAAAATTCTCCAATTCAGATGTATCTATTTCTCCGTTTCCACTAGTATTTCCAACAGCAATAAATACAGCAGTACTTGGTGTAAAAACAGTATAGTCGCCAAATCAGCAGTAAGAACTGCTTGTCCCAACATACTAAAATCTGCGCATGCCACAACTTGGGCGGTAATAGGATTATTGGTCATCATCGCAACTAGATAAAAAAATCTACGGAAAGCAGTAGGAGTAGTAATGTTAGTGATTTGATGTTAATAAGTGATTTTTGGCAGTATTCGACTATGGTACGGAAACCAAAAAATGCAGATTTAGATTTGTAGAATCTTACTCTACGTTCAAAATAAGGACTTCAAGTTGCTCAATAAATCCGAAAAACACCTTTCATACTTTAATCGAACACTAGCTAATTTTTCATAACTGCCTAACTCTGACCACTAGCTCTGAAGCTGGTGGCAATTGGGTTGATAGAAAAAAGTGGTTCTCTGACAAATTTTGTGGAGGTCAAAAATAGTTCAGATTAGTTGTCTAATTTGGAGGCTGTAATTGATGATTATTGCTTATTTCGTATTTCATGGAACACATCAACCACAAAAATTGTCAGAGAACCAAAAAAGCAAAATACTTCCTTTTCTGAATAACATCAGTTCCATAATTCTCAATGTGTGAATGTAGTTGGGGAAACGTGTACAAAGCACGAGTATATAAAAGATGTGGTTCTATCGTGAATTTGGGTATTGAGTGCAATTCATGATTTTGAAGTTTAAGTTATTAGGTTCAAGTGTGGACGGTTGAACCAGTTTTATTGCTTGTTTTTCGAGTTTTAACAAACTCGAAAAACAAGCAATTTTTTCAAATCTTAG
Organism: Flammeovirgaceae bacterium; assembly: GCA_047633715.1. GTDB lineage: Bacteria > Bacteroidota > Bacteroidia > Cytophagales > Flammeovirgaceae > JBLIFI01. Next base: position 3,279 of record JBLIFI010000134.1, on the reverse strand, counting down.
TTTTGTTATACCTTTTAACCAAATTCACGATAGAGCCAAAGATGTTATGAAAAAAAGTTGCTAACTTATGGAGTTTATTTTCTGAAAGTGTCAACTCAGAAACCTTATTTTTTTAATTTCAAATGCTAAACAGATTGAAAAATCGTTAAGTAATAAGAATTACTCGTTTATTAAAAATGTTTACTTGTGCATTTTTCTGAGTATATTATCTTGTATGTTCGGCTAATTATGCCATAATTGCAGGCTCTGAAAAGTATAACAAAAAGTGATTCCCAACGATTTTATTAAGTAATATAATTACTATCCTATGAATAAGACACTCATAACCCTTGCACTCATTTTTTTATCTTTCATTGCCCAATCCAACCCGAAAATAGTGATGGATTCCATTGGTTTGGAGCAAAAAAATGATAGAATTTATGTGTTGCACAAAATAGAATCGGGCGAAACACTTTATACACTTGCTAAAAGGTATAGAGCAGATATGGCGGTTTTGGTTGCGGCAAACCCCGGAATAGACCAAGAGAATTTGCGAGTCGGTCAATTGATTCGTATTCCGTCTCAATCATCACGGCTTGTGGCTACTCCAGTTGTGCAGAAAGAAATGATTACACACGAAGTGCAAAGCGGAGAAACACTTTACCGAATTGCAAAGAAGTATAATGTGGAAGAAGCTGATATAAAACGCTTGAATAATCTGCCATCTAATACGCTTTACAAAAAGCAAAGTCTTTTAATAGAAGTACCTGTGCAGTCCACAAAATCAACCATAGATTATGCCAAAATATCTCCTACTGGCGTGAAGGAGATTGGGGGGAATGGAGAAGAAAAGCTATGGTGGGCATTTCAGCCAATTGCCGACAACAATACTAATATTATCCAAGTGGTTCATACAGTAAACCCTGGGGAAAATCTCCAGAAAATTGGAGAAACGTATAAAATTTCCGTACCCAAACTCATGGAGCTGAATGCCATGGACGATGCGGCAATTAAAGTAGGAAACAAGCTGATTGTTGGTTATGAATATTTCGATTTGAAACAAGGCAAGAAGGTAATGATTGACCCTAGTAAAAAGACTATTGTAGATTCCAAGGTAAAGGTGGAGGATAAACTCAAAGAAAGAATCAGAACGGGGATTCCCATAAACAAAAGACTTACCGCAATGGGAGTCATGATTAAAGGAAATTCATTCACAGCCACCAACAAGCATTTAGCTTTGCACAGAACTGCCCCAGCAGGCTCTTATATCAAAATTACCAACCCAAATAATGGCAGATCCACTTTTGTGAGAGTTCTAGGCAATATTCAAAATGTAGATGCAGACAAAGGTGTGGATATTAAACTCTCCAAAGCCGCCTGCCAAGCTATTGGCATTGTAGATGCAAAATTCCCTGTGGAGTTAGAGTATAATGAGTAATATGAATGAGCCATACTACTATACAAAAGGGAGATTGTGCCTGTCAGAACCATTCCATGGCGGCCATCAGTTCTGACAGTTCTCGGTAGGATTGGATGGCCGATGCCATTGCTCTCAACTTCTCAAATCCGATGCGACTCGGCTCCGAGGAAAATGAAAAATGTATAGTCATATGGAATTGAGCTTAAATATTGTTGCAAGGCGTTCTTCAAGAACGTCTTTTTTTATGATGACTGACTTCTGATTACTACTCACTTCTTCCTGCCAGCAAATACAAAACTGCCATTCTGATTGCTACTCCATTTTCTACTTGGTCTAAAATAATGGCATGCTCGGAATCAGCTACATCGGAAGTAATTTCCACACCTCGGTTAATTGGCCCAGGGTGCATGACCACAATTTCCTTATCGAGCGAATCGAGCAATTCTTTATTCACTCCAAAATACAACGCATATTCCCGAAGTGATGGAAAAGGCTGGGTTTCTTGCCTTTCCAGTTGGATTCTGAGCACATTTGCTACATCGCACCAGTTGAGAGCCTCCCGAATGTTGTGAGAGATTTTAACTCCAAGCTCCTTAATATATTTGGGTAAAAGAGTGGGCGGAGAACAAAGCATGACTTCCGCACCAAGTTTTTGGAGCGCAAAAATATTGGAAAGTGCCACGCGAGAGTGGGAAATATCTCCTACAATTACCACTTTTTTTCCGCCCACCTCGCCCAATTTCTCTCGAATGGAAAACGTATCGAGCAAGGCTTGAGTTGGGTGTTCGTGTGTGCCATCTCCTGCATTTATAATGTTGGCATCAATATGTTTGGCTAAGAAATGCGGTGCGCCTGGGCTAGAGTGGCGCATCACTACCATATCCACTTTCATAGAAAGGATATTTTGAACTGTATCCAACAAAGTTTCCCCTTTTTTTACTGAACTATTGCTGGCAGAGAAATTCACTACATCGGCAGAAAGACGTTTTTCTGCTAATTCAAAAGAAAGGCGTGTTCGGGTGGAGTTTTCAAAAAATATATTGGCAATCGTAATGTCTCGCAAAGAAGGGACTTTCTTAATCGGGCGATTGAGAACCTCCTTAAATTGGTCGGCAGTCTCGAAAATGAGTTGAATATCTTCCGCAGTAATATTTTTGATGCCGAGCAGATGATGTGTGCTTAACTTTGCCATTCTCTAATTCGTCTAAATTCTGTAGTTCAAAATCTGGAATCTGGTTGAAGGAATGAACGGTTTGTGTCTGAATCTGTCTCTTCCATTCACTCCAACAAAAGTAAAATTTACTTTGGCGAAGGTAGGAAAAAAACAGAATGAATTGAGCCATTTTGTGAAATCCAATCAAAACCGCTTCCGTAGAGAAATTGGTTATTGGGAGGTTTCCTTAAAACCGATAACCTAATTTGGCACTAACGAAAATCAATAAATCCCCTTCGGTGTTTCCAAGACTTGGAAGGCTTCTCTTTACATAACTTCCTTCTGGAGTCAGTTCTGGCAGGTTCATTTCAATGTATTGGTAGCCCAATCCGCCTCCAATACTTAGAATAAAATGGTTTTGGAAAATATAACTTCTACCATAAGAAGCATAAACTCCATAAGTGAGTACGTTTAAGCTAGAATGCCTGCTTTTGAAATAAACTGTATTGTTAGAGCTTGTACCAAATCGTTCTACCAGAGGGACTTCATCAAAGTCTGAATAGTTTATTTTGATTCCTATTCCCCAATAGTCAAGTTCTTCCTCTTCCTGACCACGAGGAAAAAATCGGATTTCCTGTTTGGTTTTAAAGCCAAAATGCCCATCGTAGTCATAATTTGGGTCATGCCACTCTGCGGTAAGCATTGGCCCCAATTCATGAAATAGCTT